>JBMOMI010000569.1:0-2608 GCA_049325235.1 Actinomycetota bacterium
CATCACCTCGAACACCCGCTCCTGGACGTCGCGGCGGTGGATACGGATCGACCCGCCGCCGATCTCGTGCCCGTTGCAGACGATGTCGTAGGCGTACGCGAGCGCGCTGCCCGGGTCGGTGTCGAACGTGTCCATCGACTCCGGCTTCGGGGAGGTGAAAGCGTGGTGGACCGCCGTCCACGCCCCGGAGCCCACGGCGACGTCGTCGGTCTCGGAGACCGGCTCGAACAGCGGGGCGTCGACGACCCAGACGAACCTCCAGGCGCCCTCGTCGACCAGGCCGACGCGGTGCCCGATCTCCAGCCGCGCCGCGCCGAGCAGCGCCCGGGACGCCTTCGGTGGCCCGGCGGCAAAGAAGACGGCGTCGCCGGGACGGGCGCCGACGTGCGCGGCCAGGCCGGCGCGCTCGTCCTCGTTGATGTTCTTGGCGACGGGCCCGGCGAGCTCACCGGCCTCGCCGACGGTCACGTAGGCCAGGCCCTTGGCGCCGCGCTGCCTGGCCCAGTCCTGCCAGGCGTCGAACTGCCGGCGCGGCTGGGACGCCCCACCGGGCATCACCACGGCGCCGACGTACGGAGCCTGGAAGACCCGGAAGGGCGTGGCGGAGAAGAACTCCGTGCAGTCCACGAGCTCCAGGCCGAAGCGCAGGTCGGGCTTGTCGGTGCCGTACCGGGCCATCGCGTCGGCGTAGGTGATGCGGTCGAACGGCGCCTCGAGGTCGACGCCGAGCAGCCGCCAGACCGCGGCGAGGACCTCCTCGGACAGCGCGATGACGTCGTCCTGGGTCACGAAGCTCATCTCGATGTCGAGCTGCGTGAACTCCGGCTGCCGGTCGGCGCGGAAGTCCTCGTCCCGGTAGCACCGGGCGATCTGGTAGTACCGCTCCAGGCCGGCGACCATGAGCAGCTGCTTGAACAGCTGCGGGCTCTGCGGCAGCGCGTACCACGAGCCGGGCTGCAGCCGTGCAGGCACGAGGAAGTCGCGCGCCCCTTCCGGTGTCGAGCGGGTGAGCGTCGGGGTCTCCACCTCGACGAACCGGTGTCGCTGCAGCACCTCGCGCGCCACCCGGTTGACCTCGCTGCGCAGCCGCAGGGCGGCGGCGGGCCCGGGACGTCGCAGGTCGAGGTAGCGGTGCCGCAGCCTCGCCTCCTCGCCGATCACGAGGCCGTGCTCGCCTGTGCCCTCGATCTGGAACGGCAGCGGCGCCGACTCGCTGAGCACCTCCACCTCGGAGGCGACGACCTCGACCTCCCCGGTCGGCAGGGCGGGGTTCTCGTTGCCCTCCGGCCGCCGGCTGACCTCGCCGACGACGCGCAGGCAGTACTCGTTGCGCAGCGCGTGCGCGACGGACTCGTCGTGCACCACCACCTGCACGATCCCCGACGCGTCCCGCAGGTCGAGGAACGCCACGCCCCCGTGATCGCGCCGCCGCGCCACCCAGCCGGTGAGGGTGACGGTCTGGCCGGCGGAGTCGGCACGCAGGGTGCCGGCCTCGTGGGTGCGGAGCACGGGGGTCCTCTCGTGGTCTTCGGTACGCCGGGTTCGCCTACCCGGCGGCCCACGATCCTACGGCGCGGCGCTTGAGCCGGCGGCACGCAGCCTCACCGGATCGCGACCTCCGCCACCGGGGTCGGCATCTCGACCCACGTCCGCCCGGGCGCCAGCTCGAGGAGCTGACCGTCGTCCGTGACGAGCTCGAACCGCTCGGTGACGCCGTCCTTGGTCCAGGTGCCCTGCACCGACCGGCCGCCGGCCAGCGCGGTAAAGGGTCCGCCGGCGTCGATGAGCTGCAGCACCGGCAGGTCGCGCCCGGGCCCTTCCATGCGGCTCTCCGCCCGCAGCACGAGGACGTTGTCCGCGGTCACCCGGGTCCCGTCCTCGGTGACGTGCGGTCCCCACGGCTCGGACCGCACGTAGCGGGCCAGCTGCGGGTCCCAGGCCCACTCCACCGTCCACGACCGCCCGTACGGGATCTCGACGAGACTGCCCAGCCCGCCGGCGCGGACGGCGGAGGACGACGCGAGGTCCGGCGCGTGCGTGAAGTACGGCTGCGGCGGCGCGGTCCGGTCCGACAGGCCCAGCAGGACCCGCGGTTTGGCGAGCACGTGGTCGGGAGCCGGGCGCGAGGAGTCGACGACGTAGGCGCCCGTCCCCCGCACGCGCAGGGTGCCCAGGTTGTCGAAGTCGCCGGTCTCGTCGAGATTACCGCATCACCCACTCGGCGGCCATCGTGTTCGCGAAGACCGGTGCCAGCGGGCTCAGCAGCGGGGCGTCCATCGGGCGGGCCGACCGCACCGGACCGACCGTCTCCGGGACGTCGGAGTGGAACACCGCCGCCAGCCGCGTGTACGCGACGCCGATCGGCTCGACGAAGACGATGTCGGCCCGGTCCACTCCGACGTGCGGGTGCGCCTGCCGGACGTCGGAGACCTTGACGGCCACGGCCGGGTGCTCGAGGGCGGCCGGGTCGTCGACGGGCAGCCCGGTCAGCGGGGCACGGGGCACCTCCGGCGCCGGCTCCGTCGGCGACGGCGTGGACGGCGTGGACGGTGTCGACGGCGTCGACGGCGTCGGTGCGCTGGTCGCCGTCGGCGTGGCCTCCCCCGCC
>JBMOMI010000570.1:0-2593 GCA_049325235.1 Actinomycetota bacterium
TCCGCTCCTCGCGGCCGTCACCGCGGGCGTGCGCCTCGTCGAGCTCGGGCACCCCTTCTTCACCGGGATGCCCTGCTCCCCGAACCATCCCGGCTTCCGCATGTCGCTGATCCGGCGGCACGGCGACATGGTCCGCCCGGACGGCGGTTCGGCGTCCAACGAGCTCATCGTCACCGGCGGCCACGTCGGAACCCACGTCGACGCCCTGGCCCACGTCAGCCACGAGGGCAAGCTCCACGGAGGGGTCGATGCTGCCGAGGCGCAGACCGGCGGGCGCTTCTCCGTGCACGGTGCCGAGCACACGCCACCCCAGCTGACCCGGGGCGTGCTGCTCGACGTCGCGGCGGTCCACGGCGTCCCCACGCTGCCCGCCGGCTACGGAGTCACGCGCGAGGACCTGCAGACCGCCGCCGACAGGGCCGGCGTCGAGCTGCACCGTGGCGACGCTGCCCTGGTCCGCACCGGCTGGGCCCGCCACTTCGAGAACGCGCCGGTCTACCTGGGCCAGGAGGACGGCGTCCCGGGCCCGACGGTGGAGGCCGCCGAGTGGCTGGCGTCAGCGGGGGTCGCGGTCACCGGGGCCGACACCACGGCCTACGAGCAGATCCCGCCAGGTGCCGGGCACAGCGTGCTGCCCGTGCACCGCGTGCTGCTCGTCGAGGCCGGCATCAACATCGTCGAGCACCTCAACCTCGAAGAGGCCTCTGCGCAGGGCCTCACCGAGTTCGTGTTCGTCATGGCGCCGCTGCGGATCGTCGGCGGCACCGGCTCGCCCGTCCGTCCCCTCGCGGCGGTCGCGGCGTGAGCACCGACCCGACGGTCGTCCAGCGGATCGCCGACCTCGCCTACCGCGTCCAGCGCGAGGGCCTGCCCGACAGCCTGCGGGAGGACGTCGCCCGGCGCGTCCTCGACGTCGTGGGCAACAGCCTCGGCGCGGTCGGTCAGCCGTCCGCACAAGCCGTGACCGCGGTGGTGCGGGGCTGGGGCGGCACGCCGGAGGCCACGGCGATCGGCACGGGCCTGCGGGTGCCCGCGGCGGCGGCCGCGCTGGTGAACGGGACGCTGGCGCACTCGCTGGACTTCGACGACACGCACCTGCCGTCGGTGCTGCACCCGTCGTCGTCGGTGGTCCCGGCGGCGCTGGCGGTGGGCGAGGCGCGCGGTGCCTGCGGCGCAGCGGTTCTGGACGCCGCAGGCACGGGGATCGAGGTCGCCGTGCGGCTCGGGATGGGTGGCTACGACCGCGAGCTCGGGAACTCCGAGTTCTTCGAGCGCGGCCTCCACGCCACGTCCATCACGGGGGCCGTCGGCGCAGCGGTCGCAGCCGCCGCGGTCGGGGGGCTGGACGAGGCGCAGATCGCCCACGCCGCCGGCATCGCGGCCAGCATGGGCGCCGGGCTGCTGGAGGCCAACCGCACCGGGGGCACCGTGAAGCGCGTGCACTGCGGCTGGGCGGCGCACTCCGGCGTGGTCGCCGCGGAGCTCGCCCGCCACGGCCTGACCGGTCCGCCCACCGTGGTCGAGGGCCGCTTCGGGTTCCTGCACGCCTACTGCGGGGAGCGGGCCGACGTCGACGCCGTCGTCGACCGTCTCGGGGAGCACTGGGAACTCCCCGGGATCTTCTTCAAGCCCTATCCCTGCAACCACTTCACGCACGCCGGCATCGACGCCGCACTCGAGCTCCGGCGACGCGGGCTCGACGTGAGCGACATCGAGGACGTCGAGCTCGGCGTCCCCACGCCTGTCCTGCGGACGATCGCGCAGCCGGCCGAGGAGAAGGCCCGCCCCCGGTCCGGCTACCACGCGGCGTTCAGCGGCCCCTACACGGTTGCCGCCGCGCTGACCGGCGGCGGTGGTCTCGGGGTCGGGCACGACGACTTCACCGACGCCGCGGCCGCCGACGAGAAGCGACTCGTGCTGGCCGCCAAGGTGCGATGCGTCAGCGACGAGCACTGCGACGAGATCTTCCCGTACCAGTTCCCCGCGGTGCTGCGCGTGATCATGCGGGACGGCACCCGGCACGAAGTGCGCGTGGACGTCAACCGCGGAGGCCCGGAGAACCCCTTGACGTCGGACGAGCTGGCCGCGAAGTTCCGCTCGAACGCACATCGCGCGCTGGACGACGAGGCCGCCCGCACGGTGGCAGACGCGGCGCTGGCGCTGCCCTCGGCACCCGACGTCTCGTCCCTGATGGCGCGCGTGCTCGGGTGAGCCGGCGATGACGCTGACCGGACTCGCGACGGCGTGCGCGACCACGTCGTGGGCAAGCGCGCCCAGGCCGGTCCGGGAGCGGGTCGTCGACCTCGTCGCGGACTGCGTAGCGGTCTCGGCCCTCGGCAGCGGCCGCGCGGAGCTGCGCCGCCTGGTCACCGCCCAGCAGGCCACGACGTCCGCCGGGACGGCCACGGTCGTCGGGTCGCCGCACGGGTGGCCCGCGGTCAGCGCGATGTTCCTCAACGGAGCCGCCGTGGCCGCCGACCAGCTGCAGGACGGGCATCGGCTCGCCCGCGGCCATCCGGCGTCCCACGTCGTCCCGGCGGTGCTGGCCCTCGGTGAGGAGCACGGCTGCTCCGGGGAAGACACGCTGTCCGCC
>JBMOMI010000571.1:0-2591 GCA_049325235.1 Actinomycetota bacterium
GACGATCTTGCTGATCTCGACCACGGTGGCTGGGTATTTCCAACCGAGATGTTTCTCACGAAGTCAGACGCAGAACACAACCGTGGCAAGGTGGCGGGGTGTCCGACGAGCCGGAGGGGCTGCGCCGCTGGGCGTCGTGTGTCTGGCACGACTGGGACTGGACGCTAGCTGTGCACCATCATGGTGCCTTTCACGACGTGCTGGTCCTTCGCTGCGGCCCTGTAGCCCGCATCGCTACCGGCGCGCAGCATGGCCAGCGCGTCGCACGGGAAGCTAGTGTGCTGGCGATCTTGGCCGCTCTCGACTTGCCTGTCACGGTGCCCCGCCTCGTGGCGGAACCGGTCACCCATGCCGGTCACAGTGGTGTCCTGACGTCACGGGTGCCTGGTCGGACCATAACCGTCGCCGCATGGCCCGACGTCCGGGATCAGCTCCTGGCGGCGCTCGATGCTCTTCGCCGGTCTGCTACAGGTCCTGAGCCGCTTCCCGAGCCGCGACAGTGGTGCGGCGGGAAAGCGTGGCCCGAGCTCGTCAGCGCGCAACTTGCACCTCGGCTGCCCCCGCGTGCCGGCGCAGCGGCCACACAGGTCGTTGATGACGTCCTGGAAGTGGAACGAGACGTTGCACCAGGGCTAGTCCATGGAGACTTCGGCTTGCACAACGTGATGTGGCGCGGGATGCAGATCAGCGGGCTGATCGATTTTGATCATGCATGTTCGGGCGACCCAGCTATCGACATCGCCCCTTTGGTCGGCATATTCGGAGCACAGCACGTCGGGCCAGACGTGGAGCCTGAAGTTCTTCAGCGTGCCATGTACCACCGGGCCAGCCTGTCGCTACAAGTGGCGGCGGCAGCCGAACTCGCCGGCAAACATTCCCTGCGCGACCATGCACTGGGCAACTTCGCGCGCCGCTTCTCGGAGGGCACGCTGCACGATCCGGGGGGTCGTCGACCACGGATGCCGCACCGTTTCCCGTAGTGTGCCCATGTTCCCGCTCTGTCCTCCGGATAGCGAGACGTGGTCAACGCATGGTTCCGCGACCGCGAGACCGTCGCCACCACAGCTGGGGACTGACCGACGCTCTGATTCTGCAGCCGAGCACGCTGGGGTGAGCTGATCGTCGGGGCCGGCGGATCAACGAACGATCACACCAGTCATCGCCTCACAGGTCCTCGAACCCGCTCAGCTGGTACCGACCCTCGGCGGCTGGCAATCCCGCTACTGGCTGGTTCACGACGGCACGATCAGCGTCGTCGACCTCGGCCGGGCCGACTGGAGACCGGCGATGACAGGTCCCTGGTCGGTGACAAGCCATTCCACCGTCGACGGCCCCGACGAAGTGCGACCGACCAGCGGCTGAACCGGTCTGGCCGCCGGTGCATGATCTGCAGACCCGCTGCGGGCAACGGCGAGGAGTGGGAAACGCTGTGCCGCCGCTCCCGTGACCCGGCTCCGCGGGGCGGCATCTACCCTCGCCCCGTGCACAGCGGCGACGGCTTCCTCGACCTCGGGTTCGCGCGCCTCGACACCGACCGGGCGCGCCGCACCGGGGACCCCGAGGTCGTCTACGGCCGGGGGAAGACCCCGGAGCAGGTGTCCACCGCGCTGGCCACCCTGCACGAGCGGCACCCCGAGCGGGCCGTCCTGGCGACCCGGTGCACCGCCGAGGCGCTCACCGCCGTCCGCGCCGCCCTGCCGCAGGCCGAGACCGACGAGGTCGCCGGCTGCGCGTGGGCGGGCCCGCTACCCGCCGCCCGGGGCACCGTCGCGGTCGTCGCGGCCGGCACGTCCGACGCGCCGGTGGCGCAGGAGGCGGCCGTCACCGCCCGCGTGCACGGCGCCGCCGTGGACGTCGTCACCGACGTCGGCGTGGCCGGCATCCACCGGCTCTTCGCCGTCCGCGACCGCCTGGAGGCCGCCGACTGCCTCGTCGTCGTCGCCGGCATGGAGGGCGCCCTGCCGAGCGTCGTCGGCGGGCTGACCGGCGTCCCGTTGGTCGCCGTCCCCACCTCCACCGGCTACGGCACCGGCGCCGGCGGCCTGGCCGCCCTGCTGTCCATGCTCAACTCCTGCGCGCCCGGCGTCGTCGTCGTCAACGTCGACAACGGCTACGGGGCCGGCGTGCACGCCGCCCGGGTGGCGCGGCAGACGGCGCCGCGCGGAGACGACACGTGATCGGCTGGCTCGACTGCTCCTCCGGCGTCGCCGGCGACATGCTCCTCGGCGCGCTCGTCGACGCCGGCGTGCCCCTCGACGTCCTTCGAACAGCGGTGGACGCCGTCACCCCCGAGCCGGTGGGGCTGCGCGCCGAGCAGACGCACCGCGCCGGGCTCCGCGCCACCCGCGTGCACGTCGAGGGCACCGACTCGGTGACGCACCGCTCGTGGCGGGACGTCCGGTCCCTGCTGGACGCCTCCTCGCTGCCCCCCGCCGTCCGCGAGCGGGCGGTTGCGACCTTCACCCGCCTCGCCGAGGCCGAGGCCCGCGTGCACGGCACCGCGAGCGACGACGTCCACTTCCACGAGGTCGGCGCGCTCGACGCGATCGCGGACGTCGTCGGCGTCTGCGCCGGCCTGGCCCACCTGGGCC
>JBMOMI010000572.1:0-2589 GCA_049325235.1 Actinomycetota bacterium
CGAGCAGCTCGAGTTCGTCCGGTCACACGGGTGCCGGTGGGCGCAGGGCTTCCTGCTCGGCCGGCCGGCCGCCCCCGACGCCGTCAGGGCGCAGCTGACCGACGACTTCCAGCATCTTCGCGTCTGAGGCGAGTACTCAGGCGACACTGGAGGCGTGCCCGACGACGCCTACATCGAGGTGCTGGACCGCGCCGAGTGCCTCCGGCTGCTGCCCTCGGTGCCGACCGGCTGGCTCGCGTTCTGCCACGGAAGCCGGCCGCAGCTCGTGGTGGTCAACTTCCTCCTCTACGAGGGGGAGGTCGTCGCCCGGACGGGCTACGGCGACAAGCTCGCTGCGGCGGTGCACGAGGCGGTCATGACCTTCGGTGCCGGGTACACCGAACCCGCGACCCGCACCGGGTGGTCCGTCACGGCCACCGGTCGTGCGCGGCTCATCGACGACCTCGACGACCTGGCCACGCTCGAGGTCGCGCCGCTGCGGCCGTGGGCGCCGGGCGACAAGGAGTTCTACATCGGCGTCGCGCTCGACGAGGTGACCGGACGCCGCATCGTCCGCGCCCCCTCCCCGTGATCATGCACCTCGCCGTGATCACGAGGAGGGGGGTGGGTCACAGCTCGATGCCGCTGAGCACCATCACCTTCTCGTGCGTCATGTCCTCCATGGCCGAGCGCAGCCCCTCCCGGCCGACGCCGGACTCCTTCACCCCGCCGTACGGCATCTGGTCGGCGCGGTAGGAGGGGACGTCGCCGACGACCACGCCGCCGACCTCCAGCTCGCGGTGGGCCCGGAACGCCGTCCGCACGTCGCGCGTGAACACGCCGGCCTGCAGACCGTAGGGGGAGTCGTTGACCACGGCGAACGCCTCGTCGACGCCGGCGACCGGTGCGACGACGAGGACCGGCCCGAACACCTCCTCGCACCACACCTTCGCCGACTCCGGGACGCCGGTCAGCACCGTCGGTGCCACGGACGCGCCGTGCCGCGTCCCGCCGGTGAGCACCGTCGCGCCCGCCGCGACGGCCTCGTCGACCCAGGCCTCGACCCGCCGTGCCGCGTCCTCGCTCACCAGTGGTCCGACGTCCGTGCTCGGGTCGCGGGGATCGCCGACGACGAGCGAGCGCACGGCGGCCAGGAGCCGCGGCACGAACCGGTCGACGAGCGAGGTGTCGACGAGCACCCGCTGCACCGAGACGCAGGACTGGCCCGCCTGGTACGTGGCGAACACGGCGATCCGCTGCGCCGCGTGCTCCAGGTCGGCGTCGCTGGAGTAGTCGGGGCAGATCACCGCGGCGGCGTTGCCTCCGAGCTCGAGCGTCACGTGCTTGCGGGGCACCCGGTCCCGGATGCCCCAGCCGACCGGCCCCGACCCGGTGAAGGAGACGACCGGCAGCCTGTCGTCGTCCACGAGGGCGGGCATGTCGGCGTTGCCGACCGGCAGCACCGACCACGCCCCGGCGGGCAGGTCCGTCTCGGCGAGCAGCTCCCCGAGCAGCAGGGAGCACAGCGGCGTGGCGGGCGCCGGCTTGACGAGCACCGGCGCACCGACGGCGAGCGCCGGCGCGACCTTGTGGGCCACGAGGTTGAGCGGGAAGTTGAACGGGGCGATCGCGAGCACCGGGCCCTTCGGGAAGCGCCGGGTCACGGCGACCCGTCCCTCGCCCGCCTGGTCCGTGTCGAGCCGCTGCAGGGTCCCGGACCACCGTCGCGCCTCCTCGGCCGCCCACCGGAACGTGGAGACCGCTCGCGCGACCTCGGCCCGGGCCCACTTCACCGGCTTGCCGTTCTCGGCGACGATCAGGTCGGCCACCTCGTCCGCGCGCTCGTGCAGCCTGCGCGACACGTGGTCGAGCGCCGCCGCCCGGGCGTGGGCGGGCAGGGCAGCCAGGTCCTGCACCTGGTCGGCGGTGGGCACGGAGACCGTCGCGACGAGCCGGCCGTCGAACGGGTGGGTCACGTCGACGGAGCCCTCACCGTGCTCGGGGCGCCCGGCGATCCAGAACGGGTGGACGTCGGTCATCGAGGTCTCCTGTGCGGCGGCGTCGGCGGGACGCGGCGACCGTACCGACGGGCCGACGCGCACCTCAGTGCACGAATTGGAGCAGCTGCGAACCCGTTCTGCGCCGGTGTGTCATCCGCCCTGCTGCACCGCGAACCACAGGTCCATCCGCACCTGCGGCGAGTCCAGCGACACGTCGAGCAGCTTCTCCACCCGGCGCATGCGGTACCGCAGCGTGTGCCGGTGGATGCCCAGCTGCGCCGCCGCCGGGTGCCACTGTCCGTGGTGCTCGAGGAAGGTCCGCAGGGAGCCGACCAGGTCGACCGTGCCGGCCTCCTCGTAGGCGCGCAACGGGGCCAGCCGCGCCCGCGCCCAGCGCCGGGCGGCCTCCGGGTCGACCAGGGCACCGACGCCGGACCGGAGCACGGCATCGGCGTGGACGACGTCCTGGCCGGGCTGCGCGGAGAGCAGGGCCCGCCTGGCCTCGTCGGCCGCCGCGGCCACCGCCTCCCGGCCGGTGGGCCGGCTGACCCCGACGCGGGCGCCGTGGGCGACCAGGGCGTCGACCAGGCTGGCGGCGTCCTCGGCGGCC
>JBMOMI010000573.1:0-2579 GCA_049325235.1 Actinomycetota bacterium
CGCGGTGCCGACGGGTACGCGGAGCGCGGCGTGGTGCGCCGTCTCCCGGACGGTGAGCCGGGCGATCCGCTCGTCGTGCAGCAACCGGCGCCCGGACGGCGAGACCAGCGCCGCGCCGAGCACGCCGCCGACCGTGGCCGCCAGCGCCCCGCCGACCCGGGCTCCCGCCCACAGGTGGCCGGTGTCGAGCCCGAGGTCCGCGCTGCGCAGGCCACGGCTGCGCGCGATCGCCAGGAGAGCGGCGGTTCCCGCGAGATTGGCGGGAACATAGCGCCTTTCGTGCCAGTCGGTGGCGCCGACACCGTTGTTCCATGCCGTCAGCGCCGCCGCCACGGCGACGACGGTCAGGACGTCGGTTCGGGTGGGCTCCACGACGTGGGTCAGTCCTCGGTGCCGGTTCGGCTGCGCAGCAGGCGCCGCAGGGACTCCAGCCGGGCGGCGCCGTGCGGCCCGGCGCGGCCGGAGGAGACCCACTCGTCGAGGGCACAGTCGGGCTCGTCGTGGCTGCAGCCGCGAGGGCACCCGGCGCTGCCGGGCTCGAGGTCGGAGAAGGCGTGCAGGAGGTGCTGCGGGTCCACGTGCGCCAGGCCGAACGACCGGACTCCCGGGGTGTCGGTCACCCAGCCGCTGGCGTCTGGCAGGCGCAGTGCCACCGCGGACGACGACGTGTGCCGACCTCGGCCGGTGACGGCGTTGACCGTGCCCGTGGCGCGCGCCGCCTCCGGGACGAGGGCGTTGACCAGCGTGGACTTTCCGACGCCGGAGTGCCCGACGAGCACCGAGTCCTGGCCGCGCAGGTGCTCGGCGACGTCGTCCAGGCCCTCGATGGTGCCGTCCGGACGTCGCCGGGTGACCAGGACGGTGAGGTCTAGCTCCGAGTAGGCCTCGAGGAAGTCGTCCGGGTCGGCCAGGTCGGCCTTGGTGAGGCACAGCAGGGGCGAGATGCCCGCGTCGTACGCGGCGACGAGACACCGGTCGACCATGCGGTGCCGCGGCTCCGGGTCGGCCACGGCGGTCACGATCACGAGCTGGTCGGCGTTCGCGACGATGACCCGCTCGACGGGGTCGGTGTCGTCGGCGGTGCGGCGCAGCACGGTCGTGCGGGGCCGTACGCGCACGACCCGGGCGAGCGTGTGCTCGGTGCCGCTGACGTCGCCGACCAGGTCGACCCGGTCGCCGACGACGATGCCCGCGCGGCCGAGCTCGCGGGCCTTCATCGCCACGACCACCCGCTCGTCGAGCGTGCCCTCGCCGACGAGCGTCGTGTAGCGGCCGCGGTCGACGGTCAGCACGCGGGCCGGCACGGCGTGCTCGTGCCGGGGACGCTCCTTGGTGCGCGGTCGCGACCCGCGAGGGTTCGGGCGGACCCGTACGTCGCTCTCGTCGAAGCGCCGTCGCGACCTGGGCGTCACGCGCTCGCCTCGACCGCTCCGCGGAGCATGCGGTCCCACAGGGACGTGAACCCGGGCAGCGTCTTCGCGGTCGTCTCGACGTTCTCCACCCGGATCCCCGGCACCCGCAGCCCGAGGACGGCGCCAGCCGTGGCGAGCCGGTGGTCGTCGTAGGTGTGGAAGACGCCGCCGCGCAAGGGCCTCGGCCGGATGACGAGACCGTCCTCGGTCTCGGTGACGTCGCCGCCCAGACCGTTGATCTCCCTGGCGAGCGCAGCCAGCCGGTCGGTCTCGTGGCCCCGCAGGTGCGCGATGCCGGACAGCCGGGACGGCGAGTCCGCCAGCGCGGCGAGGGCAGCCACGGTGGGGGTGAGCTCGCCGGCGTCGTGCAGGTCGGCCTCGAGCCCGTACAGCTCACCGGTACCCCGCACCGTGAGCCCGCCGCGGTCGAGGGTCACCTCGGCGCCCATCGAGTCGAGCAGGTCGCGGATGGCGTCGCCGGCCTGCGTCGTCCACTGCGGCCAGCCGGGTACGGTGACGCGGCCACCCGTGACGGCAGCGGCCGCCAGGAAGGGCGTGGCGTTGGACAGGTCGGGCTCGACGTGGATGTCGAGTCCGCCGATCTCGCCCGGCTCCACCCGCCAGGCGTCGGGCTGGCTGTCGTCGACGACGACTCCGACGTCACGCAGCGCCTCGACGGTCATCGAGACGTGCGGCTGGCTGGGGATCGGGGCGCCGACGTGGCGCAGGGACAGACCCTGCTCGAACCGCGCCCCGGCCAGCAGCAGGCCGCTGACGAACTGGCTGGACGCCGTCGCGTCGACGGTGAGGTCACCGCCGGTGACGTGCCCGCGGCCGTGGACGGTGAACGGCAGCGCTCCGCGGCCGTCGTCGGAGACCTCCAGGCCGAGCGAGCGCAGCGCATCGACGACCGGGCCCATCGGGCGCTCGCGGGCCCGCGGGTCGCCGTCCAGGTGGACGTCGCCGTCGGCGAGTGCCGCGACCGGCGGCAGGAACCGCATCACGGTGCCGGCGAGCCCGCAGTCGACCCGGGCCGGTCCGCGCAGGGCGCCCGGCGTGATCAGCCAGTCGTGGCCGAAGGCGCCCTCACCGGGCACGTCCTCGATGCGGACACCCAGCGCGGACAGGGCCGCCGCCATGAGGGCGGTGTCGCGCGAGCGCAGCGGC
>JBMOMI010000574.1:0-2577 GCA_049325235.1 Actinomycetota bacterium
TCGGCCTGCAGGTCGTCCTGCTCGCGCCAGTCCTCGGGGAGGATGTGGTCGAGGACGTCGTCGACGGTGACGACACCCAGCAGCCGGCCGTCGGGGTCGGTGACCGGCACCGAGACGAGGTTGTACGTCGCCATGCGGCGGGTGACCAGCCCGAGCGGGGCCCTGACGTCGACCGGCTCGACGTCGGAGTCGACGATCCCGCCGATCGGCTCGTGCGGTGCCTCGCGCAGCATCCGCTGGATGTGGACCACGCCCAGCAGCCGGCCCGTCGGCGTCTCCAGCGGGGGCCGGCACACGTAGACGGCGGCGGCCAGCGCGGGGGACAGCTCCGAGCGACGTACGTGCGCGAGCGCCTCGGCGACCGTCGCCTCCGGCCCGAGGATCACCGGCTCGGTCGTCATCATGCCGCCGGCGGTGTTCTCCTCGTACGCCAGCAGCCGCCGGACGTCGCGGGCCTCCTCGGGCTCCATCAGCCCGAGCAGCTGCTCCGCCTGGTCCTCCGGCAGCTCCCCGAGCAGGTCGGCCGCGTCGTCCGGCTGCATCGCCTCGAGGACGTCCGCCGCCCGCTCGCGGCCGAGGCCCGACAGGATCTCGACCTGGTCGTCCTCGGGCAGCTCCTCGAGGACGTCGGCCAGCCGCTCGTCGTCCAGGGCCGCCGCGAGCTCGAGGCGGCGCTTGCCCGACAGGTCGTGCAGCAGGTCGGCGATGTCGGCCGGCTTCATGTCCTCGAGGGACGCCGCCAGCAGCGTCGCGCCCTGCTCCAGCTCGTGCCCCGCCAGGCCGGTGACCTGCTCGTAGTCCAGCAGCGCGGTCTCGCCCCGGCGCCGCAGGCCTCGCTGCGGGCCCTTGCGGACGAAGACCTTGGCGATCTCCCAGTCGCGGTTGCGCTGCTGCTCCATCGCGACGTCCTCGACCGTGGCCTCACCCGAGCCGTCGACGAGACGCACGGTGCGCTCGAGCATCTCGGCGATGACGAGGGTCTCGGTCGGCCGCTGCTCGAAGCGGCGCATGTTCACCAGGCCCGTCGTGATGACCTGTCCGGCGTCCATCGCCGTGACGCGGGTCATCGGCAGGAAGACCCGCCGCTTGCCGGGGACCTCGACGACCAGGCCGACCACCCGGGGGCGGCGACGGCCGGGCCGGAACAGGACGACGACGTCCCGCACCCGGCCGACCTCGTCGCCGATGGGGTCGAAGACGCGCAAGCCGGCCAGGCGCGCGACGAACACCCGCGCCGGCGCACCAGTCACGTCCGGCAGGCTATCGGCCCGGTCGTAGGCTCCGCCGGATGAGCCCGTCGTTGGAGTTCGACGTCGTCGACGTCTTCGCCCGCACGCCGTTCGAGGGGAACCCGCTGGCCGTCGTCCTCGGTGCCGAGGGACTCGACACCGGGCAGATGCAGCGCCTCGCCCGCGAGTTCAACCTGTCGGAGACCGCGTTCCCGCTGGCTCCTGCGGACGCCGAAAGGGCCCGCGGCGTGGACTACCGCCTGCGCATCTTCACGCCGCTCACCGAGCTGCCCTTCGCCGGCCACCCGTCGGTGGGCGCGGCGTGGCTCCTGGCGCAGCGCGGGGTGGTGCGGCCCGGTCGCGTGGTGCAGGCGTGCGGGGCCGGCGACCTGCCGCTGGAGGTGTCGCCGGACGGCGGTCCGGTGACGCTGACCGGCGGGACGCCGCACACTCGCCCGGCCGCGGACGTCGAGGAGCTGGTGGCCGCCGTCGGCCTGACCCGCGACGACGTGGTCGGGACGCCCGGCGTCGCGGGGACCGGCGTGGACTTCACGCACGTCCCCGTGACCGCGAAGGCCCTGTCGAGGGCCGAGCCGGACCTGCGGGTCCTGCACGCCGTCGGCAGCGTGCACCTGTTCGTCTGGACGACGCCGGGCGGGCCCGACCCCGTGCGCACCCGCATGTTCGCCCCGGACCTCGGCGTGCCCGAGGACCCGGCCACGGGGTCGGCCGCGCTCGGGCTCGCCGTCCACGCGGTCGCGACCGGGCTCCTGCCGGCGGACGGCACCAGTCGGTTCACGGCGCGGCAGGGCGTGGAGATGGGTCGGCCGTCGACGCTGCACCTGGAGGTGGACGCCGCGCGCGGGGTCGCGACGTCCGCGCGGGTGTCGGGGGACGTCGTCCGCGTGTCGGCGGGCCGGATCGCCGTGCCGGCCTGACCGGCGGGGCCTACGTTCCCGGCTGAGTGGACGGGACCTCCGTCTCGGCCAGCAGCCGTTCCAGCGCGCGGCGGTGCCCGCCGGAGTGCTGGACGGCGGGCATCCAGTACCACGGTCGGGCCCCGTGCCGGCCCCGGCCGTTCAGCAGGCGCTCCGTCGGGAGGTCGGCGAGTGCGGCGACGAGCTGCCGGTGCACGTCCTGGCTCCACGCCACCACCCGGGCGACGGGCCAGTCGCGGTGCCCCTCCAGTACGTGCGCGTTGAACGCGTCGACGTCGATGTGCAGCACACCGGCCGGACCGTGCGTCGGTCCCGGATCGGGGGCATCCGGATGCGCCTGGCGCCGTGCGATCTCCAGGGCGTTCGCCTTCCACGCCGTCACGTGGGCGAGGGTGTCGACCGGCGTCCAG
>JBMOMI010000575.1:0-2573 GCA_049325235.1 Actinomycetota bacterium
CTGGGCCCGGGCGCCGATCGTGACCTGGAACCTGCTCGTCATCGCCTCCCTGCTGTCGACCGGGGGGTGGCGCACCGGCCTGGGCGTCGTCGTCCTCGTGGTCTCCGCGGCGGTCGTGGTCGGCGTGCTGTCACCGGCGGTGACGCGGGCCACGGCATCGACCCAGGACCCGCCGGTCACGTGACGGGTTCGTCCTCGTCGGTGAGGCCGGCGCGCAGCGTGGTCAGCGTGCGCGCCAGCAGCCGGGAGACGTGCATCTGGCTGATCCCCAGCTCGGCCGCGATCTGGGACTGCGACATCCCGCGGACGAACCGCAGCGCGAGGATCCGCCGCTCCCGGGCCGGCAACCGCTCCAGCAGCGGCCGGAGCGCCTCCCGGTTCTCCACGTGCTCGAGGGCGTCGTCTGCCTCGGCCAGCCAGGACTGCGGGCCGTCGTCGTCCTCGCTGTCGAGGGGCACGGTGGCGTAGGCGCCGGCGGAGTCCATCGCCTCGAGCACCTGCTCGGGGTCCACGCCGGCGCGGGCGGCCAGCTCGTCGACGGTGGGAGCCCGACCCAGTTCCTGGGTCAGCACGCCGCGGGCCTCCGCGAGGGTCCGCGACAGCTCCTGCAGCCGGCGCGGCACCCGCACCATCCAGCCCCGGTCACGGAAGTGGCGCCGGATCTCCCCGAGCACGGTGGGCACCGCGAACGAGGCGAACGCGTGGCCACGAGTGGGGTCGAAACGGTCGACCGCCTTGAGCAGGCCGATGGTGCCGACCTGCACGAGGTCGTCCAGGGGTTCCCCCCGGTCGGCGTAGCGACGGGCGAGGTGCCGGACCAGCGGCAGGTGCGCCTCGACGACGCGGGCGCGGACGGCGGGCCGCTGCGGGTCGTCCTCGGCGAGCCCGGCGAGCGCGACGAGGTCCCGGTCGCGGTCGCCGGCCGGTCGGGCTGCCGCGTCCCCGCCGTCGCGTGGCGACGGGACGCCGGTGCCCACGGCCGGTTCGCCCATCAGCTGCGGCGGACCCGTCGGTGCCGCAGCAGGATGCTGCACTGCCCGGACTCGGTGCCGGTCTCGATCTCGCCGACGAGGGCCTCGAGCACCGCCCACGCGAAGCTCGACCGCTGCGGCAGCGTGGTGGCCGGCCCGCTGACGCGGACCTCGAGCACGTCGTCCCCGAGCTCGAACACCGCCCGCAGGACGTGCTCCCCGGTGCCCTGCTCCGGGGACTCCGGCCGGGAGGCGAGCAGCAGGGCGCAGGCCTCGTCGACGGCGATGCGCAGGTCCTCGATCTCGTCGAGGGTGAGGTCCATCCGGGCCGCCAGGCCGGCGCTCGCCGTCCGCAGCACGGCGAGGTAGGCCGGGTCCGCTGGCACCTGCAGCTCGACGCGGTCGACCACGGCGCTCCTCTCCGGCCCTGTCACGGCCTCCATGGTGGCGGGTGGCCGTCGCTCGCGCGAACGGCGGCGCGCCGGGAGCCGAGGGTGTCGAGGTCGTCGCCGTCCAGCCGCCAGACGGTCCACTCGTCCTGCGGCGCGGCGCCGAGCGAGCGGTAGAAGCCGTGGGCGGGGGAGTTCCAGTCCAGCACCCACCACTCCAGCCGGGCCCAGCCGCGCGCGGTGCACTCGGCGGCGAGCGCCTCGAGCAGCGCCCGCCCGAGGCCGAGCCCGCGGTGCTCCGGCCGGACGAACAGGTCCTCCAGCCAGATGCCGTGCCGGCCCCGCCAGGTGGAGAACGTCACGTACCACAGCGCCATCCCGACCACCTCGGGATCACCGTCGTCGAGGCGCACCTCGGCGACGTGGCAGTGCACGCGGGGGTCGCTGCCGAACAGCGCCGCGGCGAAGTCCTCCGGTGATGCCTCGACCGCATCCGGCTCCCGCTCGTAGACCGCCAGCTCCCGGACCAGGGCGTCGATGGCGTGGACGTCGTCCGGTGCCGCCGGGCGGACCTGCCAGCTCGGGCTCATGCCCTCAGCATGCCCGGGCCGTCGCGGGCGCCTCCGGCAGGGCCACCTGCACGGGCACGGCGGCGCCCCGGCGCACCAGGTAGCCGCGCCCGGGCCGCACCTGCCCGGCCCGCCTGACCGCCACCCCCAGCACGTCGCCGTCGGCGTACCCGGTGGGGGACAGCAGCAGCCCGGTCCGGCCGCGCCTCGCCTCCGCGGCCAGGCCGCGGAACCTGGACCCGAGCTCGGTGGGGTCGCCGGCGACGACCACCCCGCCGCCGTCGGCGAGGTGCTCCAGCAGCACGTCCTCGGCCGCGCTGCCCTCGACCGCCCCCACGTCGTCGACGAGGACGACGGGGCGGCCGGGGCCGAGGGGCCGGCACAGCTGCCGTAGCCCGTCGACGTCGCGGACGTCGGTGACGGCCGGCACGTCGGGGGCCAGCGCCACCAGAGGGGACGCGCGCGGCGCCACGACCGCGACCGGCCGCCCGGCGCGCCGCAGCCCCTGGCCCAGGACCGCCAGCGCTGTCGAGCGGCCGGAGCCGGCGGGACCCGCGACCACCATCCGGGCGCCGTCCTCGACGGCGAGCGCGGCCGGGACGACGTCCTCGCCGCCGAGCCCGACGACCACGGCGTCGCCGTCC
>JBMOMI010000576.1:0-2570 GCA_049325235.1 Actinomycetota bacterium
AGCTCCGAGGGCTGACGTGCTCGCCGACGCGTGCGAGCACCTGGTCCGCGGCATCGTCGACCACCCGGACGACGTGCGGGTCGCCGAGAAGCACCTGCGCCGCGGGCTGCTCCTCGAGGTCCGGGTGCACCCCGACGACCTCGGTCGCGTCATCGGGCGCTCCGGCCGCACCGCCAAGGCGCTGCGGACCGTCGTGGGGGCCCTCGCCGGCAACCGCGGCGTGCGCGTCGACCTCGTCGACGTCGACCGCCCACGCTGACACCAACCAGCGTGGAGGTCGTCGTCGCGCGGCTCGGCCGCCCTCACGGCCTGCGCGGTGAGCTGAGCGTCGAGGTGCGCACCGACTCGCCGGGGGACCGGTTCGTGGCGGGCGCCACGTTCACCACCGACCCCGGCGACCGGCCGCTCACGCTGACGCGAGCACGCCAGCACCAGGGCCGGACGCTGCTGACCTTCGCCGAGGTCACCGACCGCACGGCCGCCGAGGCGCTGCGCGACGTCCTGCTGGTCGCCGACGTGCCGGAGACCCCCGAGCCGGACGCCTGGCCGGTGGCCACGCTCGTGGGCCTGCGGGCCGTGACCGTGGACGGCGTGGACGCCGGTGTCGTGGTCGGCGTCGAGCACCTGCCCGCGCAGGACCTGCTCGAGGTCGAGCAGCCGTCCGGCCGCCGTGCCCTGGTGCCGTTCGTCGCCGCGATCGTGCCGGAGGTGGACGTCGAGGCCGGGCGGATCGTCCTCGACCCGCCCGGCGGCCTGCTGGAGGGCTGATGCGGGTCGACGTCGTGACGATCTTCCCCGAGTACCTGGCCCCGCTGGACCTGTCCCTGCTGGGCAAGGCCCGTCGCGCCGGCCTGCTGGACGTCGCCGTGCACGACCTGCGCGCCTTCGCCACCGACCGGCACCGCACCGTCGACGACACCCCCGCCGGCGGCGGGGCCGGGATGGTGATGCGGCCGGAGCCGTGGGGGCGGGCGCTCGACGCCGTCCTGGAGGCCGGCCGCACCGCGCTGGGCGACCCCGCCGCCGTCCCGCAGCTCCTCGTCCCGACCCCCGGCGGGACGCCGTTCACGCAGGCGACCGCGGTGGAGCTGGCCGCCGAGCCCTGGCTGGCGTTCGCCTGCGGGCGTTACGAGGGCATCGACGAGCGGGTGCTCGAGGACGCCGCCGAGCGGATGCCGGTGCGGCCGGTCAGCCTCGGCGACTACGTCCTGAACGGCGGCGAGGTGGCGGTGCTGGCGATCGTCGAGGCGGTCGGCCGGCTGCTGCCCGGCGTCGTCGGCAACCCGGAGTCCCTGGTCGAGGAGTCGCACGCGCAGGGGCTGCTGGAGTACCCGGTCTACACGAAGCCGGCGACGTGGCGCGGCCGGGACGTCCCGGCGGTGCTGGCCTCCGGTCACCACGGCCAGGTCGCCCGCTGGCGCCGCGACCAGGCGCTGCGCCGCACCGCGCAGCGGCGCCCGGATCTCCTGGCGCGGCTGGACCCCGCCGGCCTGGACGCCGCCGACCTGGCGTTGCTCGACGACCTCGGCTGGGTCGTGGAGCACGGGAGGCTGCGGCCCGCCCGGCGGTGACCGGCGATTCGGTGGTTCCCGCGCGCTGTGGCAGACTGGGCCGTCGCGCCGCGCCCGCGCCGCCGGTACCTGCCACAGGGGGACCGCACCGCAGCCGGGCAGCACGCGACCCGACGAACCCGACCGACCGGCATCCCGCCGCCGATCAGCGCGTGCGTGACCTGTGGCACCGCGCAGGAAGCGATGACCATGCACACCCTGGACAACGTCGACGCCGCGTCCCTGCGCACCGACCTCCCGGACTTCCGCGCCGGTGACACCGTCAAGGTCCACGTCAAGGTGGTCGAGGGCAACCGGTCCCGCGTCCAGGTCTTCCAGGGCGTCGTCATCCGCCGCCAGGGCGGTGGCGTCCGGGAGACCTTCACGGTCCGCAAGGTCAGCTTCGGCGTGGGCGTGGAGCGCACGTTCCCGGTGCACACCCCGGCGATCGAGAAGGTCGAGCTGGTCACCCGCGGCGACGTGCGCCGCGCGAAGCTCTACTACCTGCGCAACCTGCGCGGCAAGGCCGCGAAGATCCGCGAGAAGCGCGAGTCCACCCCCGCACGCTGAGCGAGTCGGTCGAGCGCCGGCCCGGCGGCCGGCGCGCTCTGGGGTGGCTGGGCGAGCTCGCCCTCGCCGGTGTCGTCGCCGTCGCGGTCAGCCTGCTGCTGCGCGCGTTCGTGGTGCAGGCCTTCGTCATCCCCACCGGGTCGATGCAGCCGCTGCTGCAGCCGGGGGACCGCGTCCTGGTCTGGCGGCTGCCGGTCTGGACCGACGACGTGCGCCGCGGTGACGTGGTGGTCTTCGACGGCACGGACGTCTTCGCCGACGAGGGCGACTTCGCCAAGCGCGTGATCGGCCTCGCCGGCGACCGCGTCGCCTGCTGCGGCCCGGCCGGAGCCGTCCTGCTCAACGGGCGACCGATCGAGGAGCCGTACCTCTACCCCGGGGACCGGCCCAGCGACGTCCGCTTCGACGTGGTCGTCCCGCCCGGCAGACTGTGGGTCATGGGGGACCACC
>JBMOMI010000577.1:0-2570 GCA_049325235.1 Actinomycetota bacterium
GAGGACCCGCCGTGGCCGCTGCCGCCGATCACCGCGCCGGACCCGGTGCGCGCGCGGGCCTACGTCGCCGGGTTCGCCGAGGAGCGGGCGCTGGGGTTCGCCGGGCGCATCGAGCGCAAGCGGCGGGAGACGCCGCACTGGCCGGCCGAGGAGGTCGAGCCGCTCGCCCGGGCCGTCGACCGCACCGACGAGGCGCTGCTGCGCACCGGCGACATCGTGCCGTCAGCGCCCTGGCCGGAGCTGCTGCGGGAGGTCACCGGAGCCGGGGTCGAGGTGCTCGTGGTCACCGGCACCCGCGACGTCCGCGTGCCGCAGGACGCCGAGGCCGAGGCCCGGCGCGCCGGCGCCGACGTGCTGCGCGTGCCCGGCGCGGGCCACTGCGTGCGGCGCGACGCGGTGGAGGCCTACCACGAGGCGGTCGACCCGCTGCTGTCCCGCTGGCTCACCCCCTCCCCGTGATCATGCACTTCACCGTGATCATGCACTCCACCGTGATCATGCACTCCGCCGTGATCACCAGGCGCGGCGGAAGCTCTGCGGCTCGAGGCTGAGCAACTCGCCGACCGCACGCTCCAGGCGCAAGCTGCGGCCGAGAACCTCACCCTTGCCGACCCCGAGGACCTCCCAGTCGAAGCGCTTCGCCAGGTCCTCCCGGCGCTGCTCGTCGTGCTGACGGTCGTCGTCGCCGGAGTGGTACTCCTCGCCGTCGTACTCGACCGCGATGCGCAGCTCCTCCCATCCCAGGTCCAGCCGGTACACGCCCACGCCGTCCGCGTCGACGATCCAGACCTGTGGCTCGGGGCAGGGGAACCCGGCCTCGATGATCCGCAGCCGCAGCCACGACTCGCCGAACGACTCCGCCCGGGCGTCGGCGAGGGCGAGCACGCGACGAGCCCGGTCGATCCAGCGGCCGCCCTGGAACTGCTCGACCCGAGCCCGCAGCTGGTCGAGGTCGACCAGGCGTCGGTGGGCGAACGCGTCGGCAGTGGCGAGGCCCAGATACGCCGGCAGGTAGCGCGCCAGGTCGAGCACGGTGCGCTCGGGGCTGGTGACCGGGACGCCAAGGTGCTGGACGACGTCCCCCGGCGGCAGGGGCGCGGCGAAGGCCCGCACGCCCGGACGGCGCGGCGGCGTCGCCGTCCCTGCGGGGACGACGCAGCAGAGCGGCACCGGCTCGTGCTGACCGCCGGGGGGCCGGCAGTCCACGCCGAAGAGCCATGCCGCCGTCTGCCGCGCCACCGCCGCGCCGGGAGGCAGCACCATGGCGAGCGCCGCCGCACGGACCATCGGGTCCTCCAGCGCGGACGGGGCGGCGTACACGCCGCGCAGTGGCTGCACGAGCAGCCCGTCGCGCAGGGCAAGGGCGATGCCGATCTCGGAGAGGCCGAGGTCCATGAGATCGCGGCGCGTCAGTGGTGCGCCGCTGAGGGGAGGTGTCGGTGCGAGCACCCGTCCACAGTGCCCGGATCTGCGGCACCCGCGCCGGCGTTGTCCACAGGCCTGATCACGGCGGAGTGCATGATCACGGCGGGGTGCATGATCACGGGGGGAGGAGGGTGGGGACCTCGGTCACGTCGTACCACAGCAGGTCGTGCGCGTCCGCCCCGTCGACGACGAAGCGGGCGTCGTCGTCCCCGCGGGCGGCGGCCGGCAGCGCCGCGGCCGCGGCGGCGACGTCGGCCTCCGCCTGCTCGTCGTCCACGTGCACGCTGACCACGTGCCGGGCCTCGACCGGCGCGGCCAGCACGACGCCGGAGGAGTACTCCGGCTCGGTCGGCGACGGCTGCACCATCGAGGCCGGCACCTCCGCGGCCACGACCACTCGCCGCCGGGGCGCGTCGTGCTCGGCCGCCAGCAGGCGCAGTGAGCCCTCGGCGGCGTCCAGGAGCGCGGCGTACTCCAGCTCCTCGGTGCCACCCTCGGTGTACCACTCGCGCAGGCCGGGCGTGACCGCGTGCGCGACCGCGCCGGCCTCCGCGTAACGGCCGGTGCGGTGCGCGTGGGCAAGCAGGGGCAGCGTGCACGACAGGTACACGCGCATCAGCCGGCGTGCCTCTCGTCGAGGGGCACAGGGGGCGGCGGCCCGATCGGCTCGGGGTCCCGCAGCGCCTCCGAGCTGGTCCGCAGCGACGTCTCGAGCACCCGGCGGCGCCGCTCGACGGCCATGAGGTTGCCGCCGATCGCCTCCAGGTCCTCCCGCCCGGGGCCGAGCACCGTGACCCCGGCGCCGTCCGCGTGCACCTTCGCGACCTCGTGCAGGCACCGCCGGGTGACCCGCTCCCGCCAGGCGCGCTCCATCCGGGTGCGCCAGTGGGTGGGGGCATCGACCGTGAACGACACCATCGGGGCGAGCACGAACACCTCGTCGAGGCCGTGGCCGACGACCAGGTCGACGTTGGTCGCCGAGCAGGCCCCGCCGTCCACGTAGCGGATCCCGTCGATCACGGCCGGGGCGTACCAGCCCGGGATGGCGCACGACGCCTGCACCGCGGCGTCCAGCGCGGCCGCCGGCGCGCCCGGCGCGCCGAACGCGACCCGGTGCCCGGAGTCGTAGTCCATCGCCACCACCC
>JBMOMI010000578.1:0-2568 GCA_049325235.1 Actinomycetota bacterium
CGTCGTCGCCGTCGCGCACGCGGGTCGCCGGGGCATGGCCGCCGGTGTCGTCCCCGCGGCGGTCGCCGCGATGCGGGACCTGGGCGCCACGCGCGTCACCGCGACCGTCGGCCCGTCGATCTGCCCGCGGTGCTACGAGGTCCCGGCGGCCATGCGGGACGAGGTCGCCGCCGTCCAGCCAGCCGCCGCGGCGGTCAGCCGTCACGGCACTCCGGCGCTGGACGTCGCCGCCGGCGTCATCGACCAGCTCGCTGCCGCGGACGTCGCGGCGCACCGGCTGACCGGCTGCACCGCCGAGGACGACGCCTGGTACTCCTACCGCCGCGACGGGGTGACCGGCCGGTTCGCCGGCCTCGCCTGGCTGGAGTCGCGGTGAGCGCCGAGCCGGCGGGTGGGCGGGTCGAGGAGCTGCGCGCCGGGCTCGCCCGCGTGCGCCGGCGCGTCGCCGAGGCGTGCGACGCCGCCGGGCGAGCGTCGGACGAGGTGACGCTGGTCGTCGTGACCAAGCTGTTCCCGGCGTCCGACGTGCGGTCGCTCGCGTACCTCGGCGTCACCGACGTGGGGGAGAGCCGCGACCAGGAGGCCTCGGCCAAGGCCGCCGAGTGCGCGGACCTGCCGCTGCGCTGGCACTTCGTCGGGCGGTTGCAGCGCAACAAGGCCGCATCGGTGGCCCGCTACGCGTCGTGGGTGCACTCCGTGGACCGGCCGCGGCTCGTCACCGCCCTGTCCCGGGGTGCCGTCCAGGCCGGTCGGGAGCTCGAGGTCCTCGTCCAGGTCAACCTCGACACGGACCCGCAGGAGGCCGCCCGCCGGGGCGGCACCGCCCCGGACGACGTCCTGGGACTCGCCGAGCAGGTCGCGGGCGCCGAGGGCCTGCACCTGCGCGGCGTGATGGGCGTGGCGCCCCGCGAGGGGCCGCCGCGCCAGGCGTTCGACCGGCTGGTGGCCCTGGCGGAGCGACTGCGGGCCGAGCACCCCGGGGCGTGCGCGGTGTCCGCCGGGATGAGCAGCGACCTCGAGGACGCCGTGGCCGCCGGCGCGACACACCTGCGTGTCGGCAGCGCGGTCCTCGGTTCGCGGCGTCACGTCCAGTAACGTCCCGCGCGTCGGGCCGTTTCGCCGAGGGCCCGCTGACCGGACGACGTCGTGGGACGAGGAGCAGGCGATGGCTGGGGCGCTGCGCAAGACGATGGTCTACCTCGGGCTCGCCGAGGAGGACGAGCGCTACGACGCGTACGACGGCTACGACGAGGAGGCCGAGGTGCCCGAGCCGCGCGAGGAGCGTCCGGTCGACCGCGGCGAGCGCCGTGCCCAGGTCACGCCGATCACGCGTGACCGCCAGGTGGCCAGGGTGGTGACCGAGCCGGTGTCGGACCTGCGGCGCATCACCACGATCCACCCGCGCACCTACAACGACGCCAAGACCATCGGGGAGAGCTTCCGCGAGGGCGTCCCGGTGATCATGAACCTGACCGACATGGAGGACGCGGACGCCAAGCGGCTCGTCGACTTCTCGGCCGGGCTCGTCTTCGGTCTGCACGGGACGATCGAGCGCGTGACGAACAAGGTCTTCCTGCTCTCCCCGGCCAACGTCGAGGTGGACGGCGGGGACCGCGCCGGCGCGACGCCGTCCGGCCTGTTCAACCAGTCCTGACGCGCCGGCCACACGTCGAGGTCAGTGCTGCCGAGCGTGCTGCGAGACTGAGCCTGTGGGTCTGATCCTCAGCGTCCTCTCCTTCCTGGCCTGGATCTTCTTCCTGCTGCTCATCGGGCGGCTGGTGCTGGACTGGATCCAGGTCTTCTCCCGCGACTGGCGGCCGCGCGGGCCCGTGCTCGTGGTGGCCGAGGCGGTGTACTCGGCCACCGACCCTCCGCTGCGCGCCCTGCGGAGGGTGATCAAGCCGATCCGGCTGGGGTCGATCCAGCTGGACCTGGCGTTCATGGTGCTGTTCCTGCTGACGGTCATCGTGATGAACGTGCTCGGGGCTGCCGCGGCGTCTGCGGCATGACCGGCGCGTTGACGGTGGCCAGGGCGGCGGACGGGGCCGTTGTCCGCTAACGTGACCGATGGTGATCTCAGCACGCGGGTCACCTGCGCACTCGACACTCTGCACGAGGTGACCACATGGCCTTGACTCCCGAGGAAGTCGTCAACAAGCGCTTCCAGCCCACCAAGTTCCGCGAGGGCTACGACCAGGACGAGGTTGACGACTTCCTGGACGAAGTCGTCAACGAGCTGCGGCGGTTGAACGCCGAGAACGACGAGCTCCGGCAGAAGCTCGCGGCGTGCGAGCGTCGCGTCGGTGAGCTGACCCGTGCTGGTGCCCGCGAGGAGCCGGCCGCCAAGACGGCGGAGACCCGCCCGCAGCCTGCGGCTCCCGCCCCGGCGCCGGCTCCCGCTCCTCCTCCGGCGCCCGCGCCTGCGCCTGCTCCGGTGGCCGCGACGGCCGGCCAGGGGCAGGCCCCGCAGGGTCCGGAGGCTGCCGCGGGGATGCTCGCGCTGGCCCAGAAGCTGCACGACGACTACGTCCGTGCCGGTGAGGAGCAGCGCGAAAAGATCATCCGCGA
>JBMOMI010000579.1:0-2553 GCA_049325235.1 Actinomycetota bacterium
AGGTCGGTCCCAGGTAGAGGTACTGGCAGACGCCGGCGGGCAGCAGCAGCAAGGCGGCCAGGCGCCAGTCCGTCTGCAGAAAGGCGAGGGCGTACAGGGGAGCGGCGAGGAGCAGCCCCAGCGCCGTGACGACCATCGTCTTTCCCGCCCCGGTCTCACCGGTCACCACCGTCAGGCCCGGACCGAGCTCGAGCACGGCGTCGGTGATGACGCCGAGCGAGCGGATGCGCACCTCCTCGAGCACGTCTCACCCCTTCCGCGCCGGGCCGCGCCAGCCCGAGACCGGCAGCTGGAACTTGGCGACGAGCCTGTTGGTGAACGGCCCGGTGATGAGGCGGGCCAGGCGCACGGGGCGGGTTCCCCGGCACACCTCGATGCGGGCCCCGGGCGGCAGGTCGATGGTCCGGCGTCCGTCGCACCACAGCACGCCGCCGGCCGTGGTGCGGTCCAGCACCTCGACGGCCAGCACGGACGTCGGGGCCACGACCAGGGGGCGGGCGAACAGCGCGTGCGCGGAGATCGGCACCATGAGCAGCGCCTCGACCTCGGGCCAGACGACCGGGCCGCCGGCGGAGAAGGCGTAGGCCGTGGACCCGGTCGGGCTGGCCATGACGACGCCGTCGGCCCCGAACGTCGAGACCGGCCGCCCGTCCACCTCGGTGGCCAGCTCGATCATCCGCTCCCGGTTGGCCTTCTCGACCGACGCCTCGTTGATCGCCCAGGACCGGCCGAGCGCCTCGCCGCGCAGGCTGACCGTGACGTCGAGGGTCATCCGCTCCTCGACCGTGTAGTCCCGGGTGGCGATCCGGTGGACCATGTCCGCGAGGTCGTCCGGTTCGATCTCGGCCAGGAAGCCGACGTGCCCGAGGTTGACCCCGAGCAGCGGCACCGGGTGCTCACGCACCGTCTCGGCCGCCCGGAGCACGGTCCCGTCGCCGCCGAGGACGACGGCCAGCTCCGCGCCGGCCACCTCGTCGAACGCCGTGACGGTGCAGACCCTCGCCAGCCCGGGGACCTCGGCGGCCTCCTCGGCCAGCATGACCGGCTCGAGCCCGACGTCCAGCAGGCGCCCCACCAGCTCGGTCGTCGCGCTGAGCGCCTCCGGGCGGCCGGTGTGCGTCAGCACCAGGACCCGCCGCCGGCTCATCGCGCGCCTCCGGCCGGCCCCGCGTCCACCGCTGCCCGCACCAGGTCGGTGACCCGGCCGGCGTCGGCGGCCCAGGACACCTCGCCTGCCCGGCGCAGCCACAGGAAGTACTCCACGTTGCCGCTCGGGCCGGGCAGCGGGCTGGCCACGACCCCGTGCACCCGCAGCCCCTCGCCGGCCGCCGCGCGGGCGACGTCCACGACCGCCTGAGCGCGCAGCGCGGCGTCCCGGACGACGCCCCCGGAGCCGAGCCGCTCGCGCCCGACCTCGAACTGCGGCTTGACCATGAGCAGCCAGTCGGCGTCCGGCGCGGCGCACGCCACCAGCGCCGGCAGCACCAGCCGCAGGGAGATGAAGGACAGGTCGGCCACCACCAGCAAGGGCGGCGGCGCCACCTGGTCGGGCGTCAGCTCCCGCACGTTCGTGCGGTCCAGGACGGTGACCCGCGGGTCCTGCCGCAGGCTCCAGGCGAGCTGCCCGTAGCCCACGTCGACGCACACGACGTGGCTTGCGCCCCGGCGCAGCAGGACGTCGGTGAACCCGCCGGTGGAGGCCCCGGCGTCCAGGCACCGCCGGCCGGCCACGACGACGTCACCGAACGCGTCGAGCGCGCCGGCGAGCTTGTGCGCTCCCCGGCTGACGTACTCCGGCTCGCGGGCGGCGGGAGCGACCTCGATCGCGGCGCCCAGCTCGACCTGGGACGCCGGCTTGGTCGCCGGGCTGCCCCCCACCGCCACCCGGCCGGCGGCGACCAGCTCCGCCGCGTGCTGGCGTGAGCGCGCGAGCCCGCGCCGGACCAGCTCCGCGTCGAGTCTCAGGCGACGGGTCACCGGCTACTCCGCCGCGGCGGCCAGGCGCTGCTGCAGGGCCTCGTGGACGGCGGCCAGCACCGGCAGGTGGTCAGCCGGGTCGCCGTCGGCATCCAGGCCGCGCAGCCGCTCGAGGGCGGCGTCCACCGCCGTGTCTCCCGTGCGCGGCAGGTCGCCGTCGCCCAGCTCGTCCGTCTGCTCGCTCACGCGTGCTCGCCCTCGCCCGTCGTGGATCGTCCGTGTGCGCCGGTCACGCTACCGCCGGCGCCCGACAACGGTCCGCAGCCGGGCCAGCAGGTCGGGCGTGGCCGTCCACGGCCGACCGGAGTCGGCGGCGTCCCAGGCGGCGGCGGCCGCGGCCCGCAGCGCGTCGACCGGGTCCCCGGCGCCGCCGACGTGCAGCGCACCGTCGACGACCTCGGCGCGCGAGTCGCCGCACTCCCACGCTCCGGCGACGCGCTGGGCGACGGCGGGCGGCCGGCACAGTCCCTCGAGGTCCGCGCAGACCAGGTCGGGGCGCTCGTCGGGTGCGGCGCGCAGCAGCTCGTCGGGCCCGGTGACGCCGGTGAGGACCAGCAGGGACCGCATCCCGGCTCT
>JBMOMI010000580.1:0-2543 GCA_049325235.1 Actinomycetota bacterium
GCCACCGCCATCCGCCCCGCGGCGACCGGCAGCTCGAACGACCCGGGGACACGCACCTCCGCGACGTCGTCCACCGAGGCCTCGGCCAGCGCTCGGCGCGCGCCGCCCAGCAGCCCGTCCATCACCTGCTCGTGCCACCGGGCGGCCACGACCGCGACCCGCAGCCCGCCCGCCCCCTCGACGGACAGCTGCGGCGACCCCGCGCCGCTCATGACCTGACCACGCCCTTGACTTCCAGGCCGGGGATGTCGTGCCCCATCCGGTCGCGCTTGGTGCGCAGGTACCGAACGTTCTCCGGCCCGACGCCGACCGCCAGCGGCACCCGCTCGACCACGTCGACGCCGTAGCGCTGCAGGGCCCCGACCTTCGTGGGGTTGTTCGTCAGCAGCCGCACGCTGCGCACCCCGAGGTCGGCGAGCACCTGGGCCGCGGCCGCGTACTCCCGCGCGTCGGCCGGCAGCCCCAGCTCGAGGTTGGCGTCGACCGTGTCCAGCCCGGCGTCCTGCAGCGCGTACGCCTGCAGCTTGGCCAGCAGGCCGATGCCGCGGCCCTCGTGGCCCCGCAGGTACACGACGACGCCGCGCCCGGCCTCGGCGACCGCCGCCAGCGACGCCTCCAGCTGGGGACCGCAGTCGCAGCGCGCCGAGCCGAGCACGTCGCCGGTGAGGCACTCCGAGTGCACCCGCACGAGTACCCGGTCACCGTCGGCGAGGGTCCCGCCGGTCAGCTCTCCGGCGACCAGCGCCATGTGCTCGCTGCCGTCGAGCCGGTCGGAGTACCCGATCGCGGTGAAGGGGCCGTGGCGGGTCGGCAGGCGGGTCGCCGCCACCCGGTCGACGAGGTGGTCGTGCCGCCGCCGGTAGGCGACGAGGTCCTCGATCGAGACCATGGCCAGGCCGTGCTCGTCGGCGAACGCGCGGCAGCCGGGCCCGCGCCGCATCGAGCCGTCGTCCTCCACCAGCTCGGCGATGACGCCGGCTGGCTGCCGTCCGGCGAGCCGGGCCAGGTCGACCGCCGCCTCGGTGTGCCCGGGGCGGACGAGGACGCCGCCGTCGCGGGCGCGCAGCGGCAGCAGGTGGCCGGGGCGCACCAGGTCGTCCGCGGTGCTCACCGGGTCGGCCAGCACCCGGACCGTCCGCGTCCGGTCGGCGGCCGAGATCCCCGTCGTCACCCCGACGCGGGCGTCGACCGTGACGGTGTACGCGGTGCGCATCCGCTCCTCGTTCTGCGGGGTCATCAGCGGCACCCGCAGCCGGTCCAGGGCGTCGCCGGTCATCGGCACGCACACGACGCCGGACGTGTGCCGGACGATGAAGGCCATCCACTCCGCGGTCATGGCGTCCGCCGCCATCACCAGGTCGCCCTCGTTCTCCCGCTCGACGTCGTCGACGACCACGACCGGGCGGCCGGCCGCGATCTCGGCGATGGCCCGCTCGATGCTGTCGAGCCGCACCGCCGGGGCGGTCATGCCGCACCCCGCACCAGGCGCTCGACGTACTTGGCGATGACGTCGACCTCGATGTTGACCTCGGCACCGACCGGTGCGCGGCCCAGCGTCGTCGCCTGCAGCGTCGTGGGGATCAGGCCCACGGTGAAGGTCGGCTCGGCACCGTCGTCCACGGACGCGACCGTCAGGGAGACCCCGTCCACGGCGACCGAGCCCTTCTCTGCGACGTACCGCGCCAGCCGCGGCGGGACGGCGATCCGCACGGTCTCCCAGCGCTCCCCCGGCGTGCGCTCCACGACGCGTCCGACGCCGTCCACGTGCCCCTGGACGACGTGCCCGCCGAGCCGGCCGGCGGCCGGGACGGCCCGTTCCAGGTTGACGGGGTCGCCCGCTCGCAGCCGGCCGAGCGTCGTCCGGTCGAGGGTCTCGCGCATGAGGTCCGCGGTGAAGGCGCCGGCGGCCACGTCGCCGGTGACCGTGAGGCAGACCCCGGCCACGGCGATCGAGTCGCCGTGCGCCGCGTCGGCGGTCACCACCGGGCCGCGGACCGTGATGCGCGCGCTGCCGGCGGCGCCGTCCACGGCCAGGACCTCGCCGATCTCCTCGACGATGCCGGTGAACATCCGGTGCTCCGTCCCGTCGGGCACGGGCTCCGGGGATGACGAGATCGGGCGCCCGCGCGCGCCGGAACCGGCGGACGGACGCCTGCGTGCTGCCTCCCATCCGGACTCTCACCGTCGGTCCTGGAGTTCCACCAGGTCAACCGGCCGATGGCTTCGGCCGGGTCGCGGACTGTCACCGCCGGTCGGGACTTCCACCCAACCCCGGAGCACGCGCAGTCGTGTGTCTCGGCAGCCAGTCTGACACGTGGCCGCAGCCGAGGGCCACGCGAGGTGGGTCACCTGATCGACTTCTGCCGGTGATCAGGTGGCGTGAGGGGTCGCTGGAACGGGCAACGCCGATGTCACTTGAACGAGTCATGGCCCTGGCGGGCCGCCCCGGATGAGTGAAAATGGGGTTGCGTCTCGCCTGGGCGACGTCGTAGTGGATTAGTGCGAACGAGCCTGCACCTGAACGGGACGCTGAGGCCGCCACC
>JBMOMI010000581.1:0-2539 GCA_049325235.1 Actinomycetota bacterium
GCGCCCGGGTCGGCATCACGCTCAACCTGTCCGACGTCACGCCCGCGAGCGACGCGCAGGCCGACGTCGAGGCGGCCCGCCGCGTCGACGGCACGCAGAACCGCCTGTTCCTCGACCCGGTCCTGCGCGGCGCCTACCCCGCCGACGTGCTCGACGACCTGGCCGCGGTCGGGCCGCTCGACGCCGTCCGCGACGGCGACCTCGATGTCGTCGCCGCGCCCACCGACTTCCTCGGCGTCAACTACTACTACGGCTTCGAGGTGGCGGCCGCCGGCCGCGCCGGCAAGGCCGCGGGCCCGGAGTACCCGACCGCGCCGGACGCCGTCCTGGTCGACCGCGGCAAGCCCCGGACGGCGATGGGCTGGGAGGTCGAGCCGGCCGGTCTGACGGCGCTGCTGCGGCGGCTGCACACCGAGTACCCCGGCACCGACGTGGTGATCACCGAGAACGGCTCCGCCTGGGACGACCAGGTCGCCCCGGACGGCGCGGTGCAGGACGTCCAGCGGGTGGACTACCTGCACGCCCACCTGCTCGCCTGCCGCGACGCGCTCGCCGCCGGCGTCCCGCTGCGCGGCTACTTCGCGTGGTCGCTGCTCGACAACTTCGAGTGGGCCGAGGGGTACTCCAAGCGGTTCGGTCTGGTGCGCGTGGACTACGACACGCAGCGGCGCACGGTCAAGGACAGCGGCCGGATCTACGCAGAGGTGGTCCGAACGGGCGGCGCCGCACTCCGGTGAGGCCACCGCGTAGTCAAGCGCCGCGTTCTGGTCGTACGGTTCCTCGGTGACCTCCGAGGCTGCCGTCATCGGCGCGGTGGCTGCCCTGGATACGGCCTCCTTCGCCGACCTGCGCGCGGCGTTCGAGTCGTCGCCGATGCTCGTCACCGTCACGCTCGGCGCGGAGCACGTGCTGGCGTACCAGAACGCGACCGCCCGCCGCCTGATGGGCGCGCGCCCGCTGGGCGTGCCGATCGCCGAGGCCTTCCCGGAGTTCACCGCCGAGGCGCTGCAGCGCGCGGACGAGGTGCTGCGCACCGGGACGACGTTCGTCTCCCCGGTCGAGCCGGCCCGCACGACGGACGCCGCGGGGTCGCCGCTGATGGTGCGGTACGTCTTCGCGCCGCTCGGCGGGGGACCCGGCCGGCCACCTGCGGGCGTCGTCTACACCGCCTCCGACGTCACCGCCGAGGCGCAGGCGGCCCGCGCGGCCGAGGAGTACCGGCTCCTCGGGGAGCTGCAGGAGCGGATGAACGCGGCGGCCGACCCCGACAAGGCGCTGCAGGCACTGACCGCCGCACTGGTGCCCGGCCTCGCGGACGTCGCCGCGGTGTTCGTCCAGCCGGCCGACGAGCGCCGTCCCGACGCCGTGCTCACCGGCGGCCGCCGGCCGCTGCCGGACACCGCGCCGCTGCCGGTCGCGCTCACCGTCTCCGAGGCCCTCGCCGACCGCGTCGGGATGCCGCCGTCGGGTGGCCAGCGGCGCGCCGAGCCGTCGCCGTGGACCGCCACGCTGGCCGCGGGCCGGCCGCTGATCATCCCGATCCTGGACGACGAGGGGCGGTCCCAGCTCGCGAACGACGCCAGCACCCGGTGGGCCCTCGAGGCCGGGGCGCACAACATCGCGGTGCTCCCGCTGACCCTCGCCGGGGAGCTCGCCGGCGCGGTCGTCCTGCTCGCCGCCGGGGAGCGGGCGCCGTACACGCCGGGCGACCTGCCCTTCCTGCAGCGGGTGGCCACCCGGGCGGGCGCCGCCGTCACGCATCTGCGCAGCTACCGCCAGCAGCGGCAGATCGCGCTCGACCTGCAGCGGGCCCTGTTGCCGGCGGTGCCGCCGGAGCTGCCCGGCGTCCAGCTGGCCGTGCGCTACGTGGCCGGCGCGGCGGACGTCGACGTCGGCGGCGACTGGTGGGAGGTCCACCCGCGGGGGCCCGGCCTGACCGGCGTCGGCATCGGGGACGTCTCCGGGCGCGGCACCCAGGCGGCCGTCGTCATGGGTCAGGCCCGGGCCGCGATGCGGTCGGCGGCGCTGGCCGACCTCGGGCCGGGCTGCCTGCTCGACCTGCTCGACGCCCAGCTCGCGGAGTCCCTGGAGAACGCTGCGACCGCCACCGGAGGGTTGACGCCGCGGTTCGCCACCGCGGCGTACACGGTGCTCGACCACCACCGTCAGGTGCTGCGGATCGCCCGGGCCGGGCACCCGCCGGTGCTCGTGCGCCGTCCGGACGCCTCCATCGAGGTCATCGCTCCGCCGGCGGGGCCGCCGGTCGGCCTCGGGGTCGGGGGCTACGAGGTCGTGCAGGCGCCGTTCCCGACCGGCTCGACGCTCGTCGCGTTCACCGACGGGCTGGTGGAGTCCCGGGACGTCGACGTCGACGCGGGGGTCGAGCAGCTGAGGCAGTCCCTGCAGGCGGTGGGTCACCATCACGACCTGGAGGCGCTCGCCGACGCCCTGCTCGACGCCATGGGCCGCCGGTACGGGCACGAGGACGACGTCGCGCTCGTGGTCGTGCGCAGCGTGGGCGGCTAGCGCGCCGCTTCCG
>JBMOMI010000582.1:0-2538 GCA_049325235.1 Actinomycetota bacterium
GCCCTTCCACTCGAGAGGGTGCATCGTTCGAGAAGCCGAGCACCTCTATGGAGCTGCCGCTCGACCCGCGTGACACCAGACGACGCGGGTCGAGGGCAGCCTGGGTCGCCCATTCCGGCTCCACGTCGAAGTCATTCGACCCCTTCCGCTGCGAGCGAGTCCGGATGTAGTCACCTCTGTAGTGCCAGTCCACCGACTCGATGGGGAGCTCCGCGTACGGGATTCCGCAGAAGAGCTCGTCGTCTGCTTCGTCGGGGGCGTCCGCCACTCGTCCCCTCCCGTCCAGACCGAGAAAGCGTAATACGCCGTACTACGGCTGTCACGCTCGACCGCGAGACCCATCAGCGAGATCGTCCGACCGTACGCTGACAGTCCGACTCCCGAGCGGTCTCCACAGTCGAGCGCCGGAGGACGCACGCCACCGCCGCGTCCACAGGGCCCAGTCGCCGAGCGATCCCGCTGCCGCGAGTCGGTCCGCTGTGCCCGGTAGGGTCAGCGCCCGATGAGCACCGGCCGCCCCGCCCGTCGCCGCGCGGCGCGACGGCGTCGCCGCGGAACCGTCCTGAGACGCGCGCTGGTCACCGCCGGCGTGGCGCTCCTCGCGGCCGTAGCAGCAGCGGCCTGGCTGGCCTGGAACGGCCTCCAAGCCCGCGACCGGCTTGTCCGGGCGCTGCCGGCCGTTGAGCGGCTGCAAGCGCAGGTCGCGGACGGCGACGCCGCGGCTGCCCAGTTGACCCTCACCGAGCTTCAGGCCGCCACCGCCGACGCCCGCGACCGCACCGACGGACCGCTATGGGGGCTGGCGGGGCGGCTGCCGTTCGTCGGGGACGACGTCACCGCGGCTACTGCAGCTGTCGTCGTGGTGGACGACGTCGCCCAGCGAGCACTGCCGCCGGCCGTTGCGGCGGCCGCGGTGTTCGACCCGGCGGCGCTGCAGCCGAAGGACGGCCGGATCGCGCTGGAGCCGATCCAGCAGGCTGCGCCGCTGCTGGAGCAGGCGGCGAGCGAGGCGGAGCGAGCGAGCGCCGCGGCCCAGGGGATCCGCACGGACGGCGTGGTGGAGCAGATCGCGGCCCAGGTCGAGCGGCTGCAGACCGAGCTGGCCGACGTCGCCGCGACCGCGCGCACCGGCGCCGACGCGGCCGCGGTGCTGCCGGGGATGCTCGGCGCGGACGGGCCGAGGTCGTATCTCGTGCTGTTCCAGAACAACGCCGAGGTGCGGGCCACCGGCGGCCTACCCGGATCCTTCGCGCTGATTACTGCCGACCAGGGGCAGATCGCGCTCACGCAACAGGCGTCAACCGCCGATTTCCGGAAGTTCGAGCAACCCGTGCTCGACGTGCCGCCCGACGTGCTCGCCCTTCACGGCGAGAACCTCGTCACCCGCATCTCCGACATCAACCTCGACCCGCACTTCCCGTTGACCGCGCAACTGGCCCGCGAGATGTGGGCGCGGCGTTTCGGACAGCAGGTCGACGGCGTGATCTCGACCGACCCGGTGGCGTTGTCGTACGTGCTGGAGGCAACCGGGCCGGTGCCGCTGGCCACCGGTGACCAGCTGACGGCGGAGAGCGCAGTGCCGCTGCTACTGGCAGAGGTGTACGCCCGGTACGAGGATCCCCGCGTGCAGAATGAGTTCTTCGCTTCAGCTGCCGCTGCGAGCTTCGAGGCACTGGTGACCGGTCAGGGCAACCCCCGCGCCATGGTTGACCAGCTAGCACGGGCTGCGGGCGAGGGCCGGGTCTTGGTGTGGTCCGCCCATGAGGCGGAGCAGGCCGTCATTGCCGGCACGGTGCTCGAGGGCGCCCTGCCGATGGGCGATGCCGCTCGCGGCGCCGTCGGCGTCTACCTGAACGACGGCACGCGCTCCAAGCTCAGCTACTACCTGCAGACCAGCGCGACCCTGTCGCCCTGCCGGGGCCGGGAAGGTGAGATGCAGCTGGAGCTGGTGATGACCTCCACGGCACCAGCCGACGGCGCAGGCCTGCCGCAGTACGTGCTCGGTCAGTCTGGCCGGGAGGGCCTGCCAAGCGGCTCCATCCGCACACAGGTGCTGATCTATGCCCCGAGTTCTGGGGTCATCACGCGTGTCGAACAGGGCGCTGAGCCCCTTTCAGCAGGCTCACAGGTAGTGTCCGACCGACAGGTCGCGGCACTGTTCGTCGACCTTGCGCCGGGTGAGTTGAAGACGGTGCGGGCGCTCCTGGAGGCGAATCAGGGTCTCGCCCCGACCGAACTGCGAACCACCCCGGGGATTACCGCAAGTGTCACGAAGGCGTCATCCGCCCAGTGTGCTGGCACCTGATACGGTTGCCAGGGCTTGAAGTCCACGGCACAATTGCGGAACGTCACCGCGCGACTACAGAGACCACACCTCGACGGGGGACCCAATGCGTAAACTGCTCACCATCGCCTCGCTGGCCCTGGCCGCGTTCCTGATCTCGCCGGGAGTGGCAACGGCCGGCACGTATGGCCCGACCGAGGGAGCCGCCGTCAGCGACACCAACCCGGCCCCCGGCGAGCCGTTCCTCTTCACGG
>JBMOMI010000583.1:0-2535 GCA_049325235.1 Actinomycetota bacterium
CCCTGTGGCTGTTCGGCGGCGTCGCCCAGTTGCACGGTGACCCGCGGGACCCCGGAGCCGAGCTCCGGGTCGCCGGCGTCGGGCCGCTGGTCAGCCTCCTGCTGGGGCTGGGGACCGGCGCCATCGCCGTCGGCCTCGCGGCCGCCGGTGTGAGCGGCCTCCCGATCGGCACGCTCGCCTGGCTCTCGGGCATCAACGTGCTGCTCGCCGTCTTCAACGTCATCCCGGCCGCGCCGCTGGACGGCGGCCGCCTCCTGCGCGCCGCGCTGTGGAAGTGGAAGGGCGACCGGCGGTGGGCCTCGCTGGTCGCCGCCCGCGCTGGACGCGTGCTGGGCTTCGTCCTCATCGCCCTCGGCCTCGCGCAGTTCCTCGTCACCGGCCTCGTCGGCGCGCTGTGGCTGGCGCTGATCGGCTGGTTCGTCGCCGGCGCCGCCACACTCGAGGAGCAGCGCACCACGATCGACGACGTCCTGTCGGCCGTCCGGGTCCGCGACGTGATGAGCCCCGAGCCGGAGACGGTCCCGAGCACCCTGACCGTGGCCGAGCTGGTGGAGCTGATGGCCACCCGCCGCCACTCCACGTTCCCGCTCGTGGACGGCGGCTGGCTGGTCGGCCTCGTCACTCTCGGCCGGATCAAGGGCCTGCCGACGTCGCGGTGGGACACCACCCGCCTGAGGGAGATCGCCTGCCCGCTGTCCGACGTCCCGGTCGCCTCCCCGGACGACCCGGTGCCCGCGCTCGTCGAGCGGCTGAACCGCAGCGCGGACGGCCGTGCCCTGGTGATGGACGGCGGACGGCTGGTCGGCGTGGTCTCCCCCAGCGACCTGGCCCGCGCGATCGAGCACGCCTCGCTGCGCAGCCAGGCCGCAGGCTACGGCGGACGCCGTTGACACCGAACGGCGCGCGGTCGGTCACTCGCAGGCGCGGCCGTCGACGGTCAGCACCCGGTCGGCCAGGTTCCACGCCGCGAGCCCGAAGACATCCGTGAGCCACAGGCCCGTCCGCACGTGGTCGGTGACGTCCGCGAGGCGGACGCGGCTGCGACCGGCAGCCAGTGAGAGGAACGGGACGACCTGGTCGGAGGCGAACCGGTCCAGCGTCGCGCCCGACGCGACGTCGTCCAGGAGCTGGCGTGCCGCGGTGGCTCCGATCCGCTCGGCTGACCGGCCCGGGGCACCGGCGCGGTCCGCTCCGAGCCGCATCCCGTCGGAGAGGTCGGCGAACAGGGCGAGGCACGCGCCGGCCTGCGGTGCGGTGTCGTCCTCCCGTTCCTCCAGGACGGCGGCGTGCCCGGCTCCCGCCAGCGCCCGGCGGGCGGCCTCGGCCATGCGCGCGGCCACGCGCCGCTCCGCCAGGTGGGAGGCCAGGGCGATGCCCCAGACACCCGTGACGGCTGCCCGCCGCTCGGCCACCAGCGGCGTGAGGCGGGTGGTCGGGATGGTGGTCAGGCGCATCACTCCTCCGCCGGTCGGCACGTAGCCGGGGCGGACGAGCGTCACGGTCACGGCGAACCCCATGCGGTCGAGCAGCCGGGTGAGCACGTGCTGGAGGTGGAGGACCGATGGGGCCCGGTCCTGGAACAGCCCGCCGACCAGCTCGAGCGTGACCGGCTCGACCGCCGTGGTCAGGACCGGCAGCAGGGCCAGGGAGAGCGCGGTGGCCGACCCCGCGGTGCCCACGTCGAACCGGTGCAGGCCGCGCGGACGGCGGCCGCCGGGGCGGAAGCTGAACTCGCGGGAGCCGAGGTGGGCCCCCTCGAGCGTGCCGCCGACCAGGGCGCGCACCGCCTCGACCGCGCAGAGGTGCTGCGGCCGCAGTCCCGGGTGAGGGCGGCGGGCCCGCACGTCGTGCACGCGGATCGACCTGCCGGTGACGGCGGCGTAGGCGACGGCCTGCCGCGCGATCATGCCGGAGCCGGACTGCGCTGCGCCGTCGATGTCGAGCACGTCGTCCCCGCTCACGAGTAGCCGTAGCGGCCGTAGAGCCGCACGAACCGCGCCGGTCCGAGCAGGCGTCCTCGTTCCAGGCCCTCGGTGGTGCGGCGGAACTGGACGACGTCCTCGCGGCCGCCGGGTCCGATCGGCTGCACGAGGCGCCCGCCGACCCGAAGCTGCTCGACCAGCGGCGGAGGGACCTGCGGGAACGCGGCCGACACGAGCACCGCGTCGAACGGGGCCAGCTCCGGCGCGCCGAGGCTGCCGTCCCCGACCCGCAGCTCGACGTTCCGGACGCCGTGACGCGCGAGGTTCGCCTCGGCCTGCCGGGCGAGGTCGGGCAGCCGCTCGACGCTGACGACCTCCCGGGCCAGCCGCGCGAGCAGGGCGGTCTGGAACCCCAGGCCGGTGCCGACCTCCAGCACCCGCTCGCTGCCCGTCAGCTCCAGGCCCTCGATCATCCGCGCGGACAGCGACGGCTGCGTCGTCACCTGCCCGTGACCGATCTCGATGGGGCGGTCGTCGCCGGCGAGCGCTGCCCATTGGCGGGGGACGAAACCGACGCGGGGCGTGGCGGCGATCGCCTCGAGCACACGCTCGT
>JBMOMI010000584.1:0-2535 GCA_049325235.1 Actinomycetota bacterium
CTCGACTCGGTATGGGCCGGTCACGTGAGGCCGAGGTCCTTCTTCACGTCCTCCCAAGGAATGAAGTCGTTGTCCTCGCGAGCGGCACGCAGCTCCGCCCGGTCCTCGGCTTCCTCCGCTTCCTCGACGAGTCGCTCGTAGGCATCCGGATCGAGGATCACCGCCACCCGCCGCCCCCGACGGGTCACGTACACCGGCTCCCCGGAGCGACGTGTTGCGTCGATGAGCGCCGCCAGATGATCACGCGCCTCGCTCACTGCCATCTCGGTCATGTACGAATCGTACGCCTCCAGGCAGTCGCGGCGCAGGAGTCAAGGTCAGCCCGGCAGAGACCGACAACTCCGTCATGCCGGGGTCTGCGGTGCTGCCGTGAAGCAGCTGAGCGACATCCTCCTCGAGCACGGACTCGTGGACGAAGGGCAGCTCGCTGCTGCCTTCGACGAGCACCAGCGGCTCGGCCGCCCGCTCGGTCGCGTGCTGGTGGAGCAGGGCGCGTTGAGCGAGAGCCAGCTGGTCGCCGCGCTCGCGAGCCAGATCGGGCTCGAGTTCGTCGACCTCACCGAGTACCCGGTGGACGGTTCGGCGCTCGCCCGCGTCGCACCGTCCATCTGCCGGCGGCACACGGTGCTGCCGATCGGCTACGACGAGGGCCGCCTGGTGCTGGCGATGGCCGACCCGGGCAACGTCTTCGCGCTGGACGACGTCCGGCAGCTGAGCGGGATGGAGCCGCGGCCGGTGGTCGCCACCCGGGACGACCTGCTGGCCGCGATCGACCGCTACTGCCGCGCGGACGCCGACCTCGACGAGCTGACCAGCGAGATGGAGGTCGCAGACCAGGGCAGCGACGACCTCTCCAAGGTCAAGGAGATCGTCGAGGACGCCCCGATCGTCAAGTACGTCAACCTGCTCATCACGCAGGCCATCCAGGACCGTGCGTCGGACATCCACATCGAGCCGACCGAGCACGACCTGCGGATCCGCTACCGCATCGACGGCGTGCTGCACGAGGTGATGCGCTCGCCGAAGCAGATCACCAGCGGCGTGACGTCCCGCCTGAAGATCATGGCGGACATCGACATCGCCGAGCGCCGCATCCCCCAGGACGGGCGCCTGTCGGTCAATGCCCACGGCAAGAAGGTCGACCTGCGTGTGGCGACCCTGCCGACGGTGTGGGGCGAGAAGGTCGTCATGCGGATCCTGGACAACTCCACCGCGCGCCTGGACCTCGGCGACCTCGGCTTCAGCGACGAGAACTTCGCTCGCTACGCGACCAGCTTCAGCAAGCCGTACGGGCTGATCCTCGTCACCGGACCAACAGGATCGGGCAAGTCCACGACCCTCTACGCGACGCTCAACATCGTCAGCCGGCCCGAGATCAACGTGATCACGGTTGAAGACCCTGTCGAGTACCGCCTGCCCGGCATCAACCAGGTGCAGGTCAACCCGAAGGCGGGGTTGACGTTCGCCGGCGCGCTGCGGTCGATCCTGCGGTCCGACCCGGACGTCGTCCTGCTGGGTGAGATCCGCGACCACGAGACCGCGCAGATCGCCATCGAGGCCGCGCTCACCGGGCACCTTGTGCTGTCGACCCTGCACACGAACGACGCGCCGTCCGCCGTCACCCGGCTGACCGAGATGGGGATCGAGCCGTTCCTCGTCGGCTCGGCGACGGACTGCATTCTCGCGCAACGGCTTGCGCGGCGGCTGTGCTCGAAGTGCAAGGAGACGTACGAGCCCTCGTCGGGAGAGCTCGAGGCAGCGCAGTTCCCGTGGCTGCCCGGCGAGGAGCTGCCGACGCTGTACCGGCCGGTCGGGTGCTCGTCGTGCGCGAAGACCGGGTACAAGGGCCGGCTCGCGCTGCACGAGGTGATGACCGTGACGGAGGAGATCGAGCGGTTGGCGGTGGAGCGCGCGTCCGCCACGGATATCGGTGCCGTGGCTCGCAGGCAGGGGATGCTGACCCTGCGCGAGGACGGCTGGGCCAAGGTGATCGACGGGGTCACCTCGATCGAGGAGATTCTTCGTGTCGTCGCCTGACCTGGACATGGACGTCGAGGAAGCGCCGTCGATGGGTGCGGTCGTGCGGGCTTCTCGCGTGCGGCAGATGCTCGACCGGCCGCGGATGCTGAGCCTGGAGTACCAGCCCGTCGTGGACATCGGACGGCGCAGGGTGTGGGGCTACGAGGTACTGGCCCGACTGCCCGGCGACGAGGGTCCGGTGGCCTGGTTCGCCAGCGCGCACCAGGAGGGCCTCGGCCACCGCCTCGACCTGCTCGTGCTGTCGCGGGCGATCGACCGGCTGCAGTCGCTGCCCGAGGAGCGCTGCCTCTCGGTCAACGTGGCGGTCGACACGCTGCTGCACCCGAGCCTGCCCGGCACGCTGGAGCTGGCCGGGGACCAGGCCTACCGGCTGGTCCTGGAGATGACCGAGCAGGTGAGCGCCGCCGACCTGGCCGCGGTCGCCGAGGCGCTGGACGTCGTCCGCAGCTTCGGCGCGCGAGTTGCGTTGGGGGACGCGGCCGGCGGCTATGCAGG
>JBMOMI010000585.1:0-2531 GCA_049325235.1 Actinomycetota bacterium
GCTCCAGCCGCGAGCGCACGCTCGCCTCGAACCCGCGGTCGGTGGGGACGTAGTACTCCCGCCCCACCAGGTCGTCCGGGGCGTACTGCTGCGCGGCGACCCCGTGCGGCGCGTCGTGGGCGTACAGGTACCCGCGGCCGTGGCCGAGCGCCTTGGCCCCCGGGTAGTGCGCGTCGCGCAGGTGCGGCGGCACCGGCCCTCCCCGCCCGGCCCGCACGTCGGCGATCGCGTCGCTGATCGCCAGGTACGAGGCGTTCGACTTCGGCGCCGTGGCGATGTGGACCACCGCCTGCGCGAGCACGATCCGGGCCTCGGGCATCCCGATGAGCTGCACCGCCTGCGCCGCGGCGACGGCGGTCTGCAGCGCCGAGGGGTCGGCCATCGCGACCTCCTCGGACGCCGCGATGACGATGCGCCGCGCGACGAACCGCGGGTCCTCCCCCGCCTCCAGCATCCGGGCCAGGTAGTGCAGCGCAGCGTCCACGTCGGAGCCGCGCATCGACTTGATGAACGCGCTGGCGACGTCGTAGTGCTGGTCGCCCTCCCGGTCGTAGCGCACCACGGCGGCGTCCAGCGCCCGCTCGGCGTGCGCCAGCTCCACCGACGTCGTCCCCTCGGACAACGCCACCCCCGCGGCGGCCTCCAGCGCGGTCAGACCGCGCCGGGCGTCACCGCCGGCCAGCCGGACCAGGTGCCCGAGCGCCTCCGCGGAGACCGACACCTCCCCGGCCAGGCCGCGCGCGTCGTCCACCGCCCGCTCCAGCAGCCCTGCGACGTCCGCCTCGGACAGCGGCTGCAGGGTGAGCACCAGCGAGCGCGACAGCAGCGGCGCGATCACCGAGAACGACGGGTTCTCCGTGGTCGCGGCGACGAGCACCACCCAGCGGTTCTCGACGCCGGGCAGCAGCGCGTCCTGCTGCGCCTTGGTGAAGCGGTGGATCTCGTCGAGGAACAGCACGGTGTGCCGGCCGTGCAGGTCGCGGGCGTCGCGCGCCTCCTCCATGACGCGCCGCACGTCCTTGACGCCGGCGGTGATCGCCGACAGCTCGGCGAACCGGCTGCCGGCGCCGCGGGAGATGACGTGCGCGAGCGTCGTCTTCCCGGTGCCCGGCGGCCCCCACAGGACGACGGACGCCGGCCCGGCGCGCCCGTCGCCGCCCTCCACCAGGCGGCGCAGCGGCGACCCGGCGCCGAGCAGGTGGGCCTGCCCGACGACCTCGTCCAGCGTGCGTGGCCGCATCCGGACGGCGAGCGGCGCCCGGGTGCTGACCCCCGGCGCCTCGTCGTCCTCGGTGGAGGCGGTGAACAGGTCGGTCACGACCGCGAGCCTACGGCGAGGGACCGGGGCGGCTGGTGGTCGTAGTCTGCACGGCATGGGGGGAGCCTTTCCGCGCTGCCGTGCGGCGACGACCGTCGCAGGGGCCTGCCAGGGCCTGGTCGACGACCTCGCCGCCGACGGGCGACTGCCGAGCGTGTACCTGCTCGTGGACAGTCGGCTCCGGTGCCAGGCGGCCAGGGGCTACTTCCAGGTCGTCGACGGGTTCACGACCGAGACGGGGGTGATCGGCCGGTCGGTGCGCACCGGACGCACCGTGGTCGTCGACGACGTGACCGCCGACCCCGACTTCGTCGCCGCCGTCCCCGGGCTGCGCGGTGAGGTCTGCGTACCGGTCGAGGTCGGCGGCGCGGTCGTCGGCGCCGTGAACCTCGAGACCTACACGCGGCTGCCGCCGGAGGCCGTCGACGCGGCGGTGGCCGGGGCCCGGGTGCTCGGCGAGGTGATCGAGAGGTGCGGCGGGCTCCCCGCGGTGCCGATCGCGCAGCGGCTGGCGCGCGCCGCGGTGTCCATGTCGTCCCAGCAGGACACGCGGGCGATCCAGCAGCTCGCCGTGGAGGCGGCCACCGACATCTCCGGCATGTCCAGCGCGGCGCTCAGCACCGTCGTGGACGCCGGGCGCTGGGCGGTCTGGGCCGCCACCGGCCCGCTGGCGGAGTCCCTGCGGGCGTGGAACGACGACGACCACGAGACGGTCGCCGGCTGGGTGGGGGCCGGTACCTCCTCCCACTTCCCCGGGGACGGGGAGGTGCCGCCGGAGTACGAGTTCCTGCACCGCGCCGGAGTGCGCGCCGTCTCCGTGCAACCGCTCGTCGCCGGCGGCGCCGTCACGGGGCTGCTCACGACCGCCGACGCCGAGCCCCGGCGGCACGACCCAGAGGTGGTCGTGGCCCTGGAGCTGCTGGCCACCCAGGCCGCCTGCTGCCTCGGGATGGCCGTGCTCGTCGATCGGCTGAACGAGCGGGCCAGCCGCGATCCGCTGACCGGGTTGCGCAACGGCGCGTCCTTCACCGACGACCTCACCCAGGCCGCGGTCAGCGCGCTCAAGACCGGCCGCGTGGAGGTCGCCTGCCTGCTCATCGACCTCGACGAGTTCAAGGCGGTGAACGACAGCCAAGGTCACCTGGCCGGCGACCTGGTTCTCCGGCAGATGGCCGCGGCGCTCCAACGCCACCTGCGACCGGAGGACACCCTG
>JBMOMI010000586.1:0-2521 GCA_049325235.1 Actinomycetota bacterium
AACCGGTCCCCGAGGGCGCCGACGTGCTCACCGGCACCCTCGTGCGGACGTACACCGAGGCCAGTGCCGTGGCCGAGGACGGCCACCGGGCGCACGCCGGTGAGCTGGGTCAGCCACAGCTCGCCGCCTGGATCGAGGCCGCCGACCGGGTGGAGCAGGTCCCGCCCGCGGCCGTGGCGCACGTGCCGAACGGCGCGGTGGTCCGGGCCGTGCTCGGGGCGGACCTCGGCCCGGCGACGGGCCGCGCGGTGCTGGCGGCGGAGGTGCTCGCCACACCCTCCGGCGGTGACGCCCCGTCCGGGACTGCGGCGGCGGGGGTTCTCAACGCGGTCACGGTCGTGCTCGTGCGGCCGGGCGGCGCGGCGTCCGACGGGACGAGCCCGTCCACGGTCGCAGGGGTGGTCGAGGGCGGGGCACACGGCTTCTGGTCCGAGCAGACCGGCGGCGCCGTCGGCTTCGACGTCGTCCAGGAGGTCGGCTGGGTGACGACCTCCGCCGGCTGCGACCGGCCGTGGGAGATGTGGCGGGAGGCGGCGAACGCGGCCGGGTGGAGCGCGGGCGCCCGGCGGCACCTGCTGGTGTACGTGACCCGGAACGCCGCCGGGTGCTCGGCCGGGCTGGGGACGGTCGGGGCGTCGCCGAGCAGCGGCGGGTACGCCTACGTGCAGGGGGCGACGACGTCCCTGGTGGCGCACGAGCTCGGCCACAACCTCGGGCTGGGCCACTCCGACGGCTACCAGTGCGACCGCAGTGCCGACGGCACCGCGGGCTGCGCCAGCGCCCCGTACCGGGACTGGTACGACGTGATGGGGATCTCCTGGGACAACCTCGGGTCGCTGTCGCCGCTGCACGCGTACCGGCTCCAGGTGCTGCCCGCGACCGCCTGGAGCGACGTGACCGCGCCGGCCCAGCACTTCCTGGCGCCCACCGGGGCGCGCTCGGGGCTGCGGGCGCTGCGCCTGGTGGACGGGGACGTCACGTACTGGGTGGAGTACCGGACGGCGGTCGGCCGGGACTCCTGGCTCGCCGGGTCGGGCAACTGGCCCAAGCTGGCGCCCGGGGTGCTCGTGCGCCGGACCGGTGGGCTGGACGGCCAGTCGTGGCTGCTCGACGGCACGCCGTCGGCACCGGACGCGTGGGCGGACGACTGGTCCCAGCCGCTGCCCGCCGGCAGCACGCTCGACGTGGCCTCGGGCCGCTGGCAGATCCGGGTGGACGCGACGTCCGCGAGCGGCGCGATCGTCTCGGTCACCGGAGGCGGGGTGCGGACGACGTCCTCGCCGCTGCAGCTGGCCTCCCCCGCGGACGGCGCGACCGTGGCCGGGCGGGTCACCGTCAGCGGGATCGGCACCGCGCCGGAGGGGACGCTGCAGTACGAGGTGACGCGAGCGGACGGCACGGTCGCGGCCCGTGGGTTCACGACCGCCGGGGCGAACGGAGAGAACGCGATGTTCACCGTCGACGTCCCCTTGCCTGCCGGCTCGTACGTGGTCGCCGTGTGGACCGGCGACGACTCCGACGACGAGTCCGGCCTGGGCGCCCGACCGCACGAGGTGCGCCGGGCCTTCACGGTGAGCTGACGGCGTCCAGGCCGCAGCGGATGCCGGGGCCGCCCGGCGCACCTAGCCTGCGCCCGTGGCACCTCCGCGCGTCCTCGTCCTCGTCCTGGCCGGCGGGGCGGGCAGCCGGCTCGAGCTCCTCACCGACCACCGGGCCAAGCCCGCGGTCCCCTACGGCGGTAGCTACCGGCTGATCGACTTCCCGCTCAGCAACTGCCGCCACAGCGGCCTGCGGGACGTCTGGGTCGCGCAGCAGCAGCACCCGGCGTCCCTCGCCGACGCCCTGGTGAACGGCCGGCCGTGGGACCTGGACCGCACGACCGGCGGGCTGCTGGTGCTGCCCCCGGCCAAGGGCACCGAGCGGGAGGGCTGGCACCACGGCACGGCGGACGCGCTGTGGAAGGAGGCCACCCTCGTCCGGGACTTCGACCCGCAGGCCCTCGTCGTCGTCAGCGCCGACGCCGTCTACCGGCTGGACTACGACGAGGTCGTCGCCGGCCACCTGGACTCCGGCGCGGCCGTGACGATGGTGACCACGACCGTGGACCGCAAGGACGCCGCCCGGTACGGCGTCGTGGAGCCGGGACCGGGCGGGGCCGTCGCCGGGTACGAGTACAAGCCGGAAAAGCCGGCGACGTCCGTGGTCACCACCGAGGTCTTCGTGTTCGACCCGGCCCGGGCGCTCGACGAGCTGGAGTCGGTGATGGACTCCCTGGGCGGGGACGACGAGCAGCTCGGCGACCTCGGCGACCACCTGCTTCCCCGGCTCGTCGGTGCCGGGCAGGCCCGCGAGCACCGCTTCGCCGGCTACTGGCGCGACGTCGGGACCGTGGACGCCTACTGGGAGTCGCACATGGACCTGCTCGCGCCGCGGCCGCTCTTCCGGCTCGACGACCCGGACTGGCCGGTGCTCACCGCCGGGGCGCGCACCCCGCCGGCGCGGGTCCGACGGGGCGCGGTGA
>JBMOMI010000587.1:0-2509 GCA_049325235.1 Actinomycetota bacterium
GCAACCGGCCCGGCACCGGCAGCGACGCCTGCCGCGCCGCGAGCCGCAGCGGCCCCCACGACCGCACGGTCACCGCGTCCGCCAAACGGTCCCCGCGCCGCGTCGGCCGCAGCGCCGTCCGCACCCGCCGCCGCTCTGCGGGCGGCACGTCGACGGCGTGCCGGTTGTGCTCTGCACCCGCCGACGGCTGCCACGCGTCCCGCACCAGCGCCCGCAGCCGCCGCGGCCCCAGGTTCGTCAGCGTGAGCTCGGACGTCGCGAGCTCGCCCAGCCGAACGCGCCCCGGCACGTCCCGCGTCACCGCGACCGTCCGCGGCGAGGCCGCCAGGACGACGTCCAGCACCACGAGGGCCAGCAGGCCGGCCGCCCACACGCCCACCCCGGTCCAGCCGGGCAGCACCGCGACCACGGGCAGCCCGAGGGCCGCCAGCAGTACCAGCCAGCCGCTGATCGCCATCCGCCGACCGGCCTACCTCGGCACCGGCACGGAGTCCAGCACGCTGTCGAGCACCGCGTCGACGGTGACTCCCTCGAGCTCGGCCTCCGGCTGCAGCTGCACGCGGTGCCGCAACGTGGGCCGCGCCAGCGCCTTGACGTCGTCCGGGGTCACGTACTCCCGGCCCGACAGCCAGGCCCACGCGCGGCTCGTCGCCATCAGGGCGGTGGCGGCCCGGGGCGAGGCGCCGAGCCGCAGGGAGGGGGAGCTGCGGGTGGCGCGGGCGACGTCCACGACGTAGCCCAGCACCTCGCGCCGCACCTCCACCCGCCTGACCGCGGCCGTCGCGGCCGCCAGGTCGGCGGCCCCGGCGACGCGGCGAACCCCCGCCGCCTGCAGGTCGTGCGGGTCGAACCCGGCGGCGTGCCGGGCCAGCACCTCGACCTCGTCCTCGCGCGCCGGCAGCGGCATCGTCAGCTTGAGCAGGAAGCGGTCGAGCTGCGCCTCGGGGAGCGGGTAGGTGCCCTCGTACTCGACCGGGTTCTGCGTGGCCGCGACGAGGAACGGCTCCGGCAGCCGCCTCGGCCGCCCGTCGACGCTGACCTGCCGCTCCTCCATCGCCTCGAGCAGCGACGCCTGCGTCTTCGGTGGCGTGCGGTTGATCTCGTCCGCAAGCAGGAAGTTCGTGAACACCGGCCCCTCGCGGAACGAGAACTCCGCGGTGCGCGGGTCGTAGACGAGCGAGCCGGTGACGTCGCCCGGCATCAGGTCCGCGGTGAACTGCACGCGCTTGGTGTCGAGGTCCAGTACGGCCGAGAGGGTTCGCGCCAGAAGGGTTTTCGCGACCCCGGGCACGCCTTCGAGCAGCACGTGCCCGCGGCACAGCAGCGCGACGACCAGTCCGGTGACGACCGCGTCCTGGCCGACGACGGCCTTGGCCACCTCGGCCCGGACGTCGAGCAGCGCCTGCCGCGCGTCGTCGGCGGTCTGCATGGGGAGGCTCTCGGTCACCGGGCGGCACCCTCTCTCGTGGTGGAGACGTCGGCGGACAGTCTGTCGAGGTCGTCAGCGAGCGCGACCAGCGACCCGGCGTCCCGCGGCGGCGGCCCGAGCAGCAGTTGCTGGACGGCGCCCGGCTCCCGGCCGGTCACCCTGGCCACCTGGGCAGCCACGGCCGGGCCGGGCGCGGACGCGGGCAGCCCCAGCCGGCTCGCGAGCCGGCGCAGCGTCGCGGCGCGCAGCACGGCCGCTGCCCGGTCGTACGCCCCGGCCGCGCGGTACAGGGACGCCCGTCCCTCCGCCGTCTCGGCCGACCGGACGACGACCGGCAGCGGCTCGGGGACCAGCCGGCCGAGCCGCCGGCCCCGCCACAGCATCGCCAGGACGGCCACGACACCCAGCCACAGCGCGACCCAGCCCACCCACGGCGGCAGCAGGTCGGTCGCGGTCACGTCGTCGTCCGCGGTCGTGTCCAGCGGGCTCGCCATCAGCCACACCAGGCGCTCGTGGGCGCCGAGCGTCCGCAACGCCAGCGCCGCGTTGCCGTCGTCGGCGAGGTTGGCGTTCGTCAGCACGCCGCCCTGGCCGAGCACGGTGACGGTGCGCGCGAGGTCCCGCGTGACGGCGTAGGAGCCGGCGTCGGCGTCCTCGGCGTCCGGGAAGCAGACCGTCGTCGTGTCGGGGGAGGCGAGGCCGGCCGGGCGCACCAGCCGGCCGCCGCCGAGGGCGGACCCGGCCGCTGCGGCGTCCGGGTCGTCGCAGTCGGCCGGCCGCACGGCCTCGGGGACCACACCGGCCGGCACCAGGGCGGGCGCGAGCTCGTTCAGCACCGGACCGTCCGGCTCGACGAGCACGAGGTCGGCGCGGGTGCTGGCCAGCTGGAGGAGGCGGTCCGGCGGCAGGACGTCGGAGTCGACGACCAGCAGCGTGCTGCCGGCGCCCGCGGCCGACGTCGCGTCCTCGACGGTGGTGACGCGCTCGACGTCCACTCCCTGCCGCGCCAGGATCTGCGCGACGGCGCGCGACCCGCCCGGCGCCGCGGACCGAGGATCGAGCGTGCCGCCGGCCCCGCGC
>JBMOMI010000588.1:0-2505 GCA_049325235.1 Actinomycetota bacterium
GCCGGCCTGCGCGCGGAGATCGAGCGCGCCGGCTACTACCCGGAGCTCGTCGGCGACGTGGTCGCCACCGCGCTCGCCGGCGAGGAGGTGCTCGCGCACCTCGTGCACCCGGAGACGACCTTCGACAGCGCGGAGGTACGGCGTCACGTGACGGTGCTGGTCGTGACCGGCTCCCGGCTGGTGGTCGCGCACGCCGACGACCACGCTCCCGACGCGGTCGTCCCGACCGTCTACGCGTCCGCGTCGACCGAAGCGGTGCCCCTGCACCGCGTCAGCTCGGTGGTGCTGTCGCACGTCGTCACCGACCCGGCCCGGCACCGCTCGGGTGACGCTCCGCACGAGCTGACCCTGACCATCGGGTGGGGCGCCGTCCAGCGGGTCGACCTCGAGCCGGCCGGCTGCTCCGACCCGGAGTGCGAGGCCGACCACGGGTACACCGGCACCCTGACCGGCGACGACATCTCCCTGCGGATCAGCACGGACGCCGAGGGCCGGGACGCGGTGCAGGGCGCTCTGGAGTTCGCGCGCGTCCTGTCGTCGGTCACGCGCGCCGGCGCCGGGTGAGCACCGGGGACGACCTGCCGGAGGTGCGGGGGGCGCTCGCCGACGTGCTGCCGGCGGCGGCGACCGCGCTCGGCGCCCCGGTGCGCGACGTCCCGTTCGAGCTCCCGCCCGCCGCGAGGGTCTGCGTCCTGCTCGTCGACGGCATGGGGGAGCGCCTGCTCGCCGCGCGCGGCGGGCACGCCCCGTTCCTGCGTACCGCGGCGCGCGACGGCCTGGTCCTGGAGTCGGGGTTCCCGTCCACCACGGCGACGTCGATGGGCTCGTTCGGCACCGGCCTGCCGCCGGGCGGGCACGGCCTCGTCGGCTACCAGGTCAAGGACCCGGCCACCGGCGCCCTGCTCAACGAGCTGTCGTGGGAGTCCGGCCCCGACCCGCGGACCTGGCAGCCCGAGCCGACGGTGTTCGAGCGGCTGCTGGGCGCGGGGGTGGACGTCGTCCGGGTCGGCCCCGGGTTCTTCGACGGCTCGGGGCTCACCGAGGCGACGCTGCGCGGCGGCCGGTTCGTCGCGGCCACGACGCTCGACGAGCGCGTCGACGCCGCCCTCGCGGCCCTGCGCGAGCCCGGCCCCCGGCTGGTCTACGTCTACTGGGGCGACATCGACAAGGTCGGGCACGTCAGCGGCTGCGGCTCGTGGCAGTGGGGGGAGGAGCTCGCCACGGTGGACCTCGCGGCCCGCCGGCTCGCGCACCGGATGCCGGTCGACTGCCTGCTGCTGGTCACCGCGGACCACGGCATGGTCGACGTCCCCCAGGACGCCCGGGTCGACCTCGCGGCCGACGCCGAGCTGGCCGCGGGGGTCCTGCTGACCGGCGGTGAGCCGCGGGCGCCGATGCTCTACTGCGCGGCGGGCGCGGCCGGTGACGTGCTGGCCACCTGGCGGGCCCGGCTCGGCGACGTGATGGACGTGCTCTCGCGCGAGGAGGCCGTGACGGCCGGGTGGTTCGGCCCGGTGCGTCCGCGCGTGGCGTCGCGGATCGGGGACGTGGTGGCGGCGGCGCGCGCCCCGGTGTCGGTCCACGACTCCCGTTGCCAGCGACCGGAGCTGCTGTCCCTGGTGGGCATGCACGGTGCCCGGACGCCGGAGGAGACGCGCGTGCCGCTGCTCGTCGTCCCCGGGCGCCGGCTGACGTGAGCCGGTCAGGCAGGATGGACGCCCGTGGCTGAGCTGGTCTTCTTCTCCGGGACGATGGACTGCGGCAAGTCGACGCTCGCCCTCCAGGTGGACCACAACCACGCCGCCCGGGGGCGCAGTGGCCTGATCTTCACCCGGGACGACCGCGCCGGGCGCAGCGTGCTGTCCAGCCGGCTCGGCCTGCAGGCGCGGGCCCACGAGGTCACCGACGACACCGACTTCTGGGACGTCGTCGTCGCCGCCCGCACCCACGGCCGGCGCGTCGACTACCTCGTCTGCGACGAGGCGCAGTTCTACACCCCCACCCAGGTCGAGCAGCTGGCCCGGCTGGTCGACGAGATGGACGTCGACGTGTTCGCCTTCGGCATCACGACCGACTTCCGCACCGAGCTCTTCCCCGGGTCCCGGCGCCTCATCGAGCTGGCCGACCGCGTGAAGGTCCTCCAGGTGGAGGCCCTGTGCTGGTGCGGCGCGCGGGCGACGCACAACGCCCGCACCGTCGACGGGATGGTGGTCGTCGAGGGCGACCAGGTGGTGGTCGGGGACGTCGGCACGGCCGCCGCCGGGGTGGTCGGCTACGAGACGCTGTGCCGGCGTCACCACATGCGGCGGATGAGCGCGGCGGCCGCGCGCGCGGCCGCGCTGTCGCCCGACGTGCTGCCCTTCGATCTCGACGCCTGCCCGGTGCCGCCCGCCGGCTGAGGGCTACTCCCGCTTCGCGCCGAAGACGATCTCGTCCCAGCTGGGCACCGTGGCCCGGCGGCGGCGCGACCGGCTGGGCCGCGGCTGGCCGGCGTCGGCCGGCTCC
>JBMOMI010000589.1:0-2504 GCA_049325235.1 Actinomycetota bacterium
GAACTGACCTCCGCCGCTCGGGATGAACATGTTGATCAGGCCGCCGGACAGGAAGCCCCACAGCCCGAGGGTCTCCGGGCTGGCCAGGTCGACGAAGAAGTCGCTGAAGACGGTGATGAGCCCGGTCGTCGTCATGATCCCGAGGATCCCGGCGTAGAGCGGGAACTGCAGGAGGATGTCCCCGACGTTGCGCGCGGCGTCGGCGATCAGCGAGCCCAGCTCCGTGGGAGACGCGACGAGCAGGAGGATCGCGGCGAGGAACGTCCAGTTGACGATGTCCAGCGTCAGCGCGAAGCCCTCCTGCGAGAAGTACACGACCAGGTAGGCGACGAGAGCGAGCCCGGCGACCAGCGTGATGACCCGCGAGCTGTCGATGCGCTGCGCGGGGGTGCCGCGCTCCTGGGCGGGGTGCACGGCGGTCTGGTCGCCGGCGGTCCCGGCCTCGTGCTCGGCCGGGGCCGCGGTCTCGATGGGCCCGGCGTTCTCCGGGAGCTCCACGATGCGGTCCTGGGGCCGGGGGCGCAGCGAGGCCATCGCGGCGACCACGAGCACCACCGTCACGACGATCGCGACGAGGTTCCACGGAGCGAAGATGGTCTCGGACACCGGCACGGTGCGGCCGAGCTGCTCCTCGACGAAGCTGTCCGGGGTGGCGGCCGCCAACGGGCCCGAGCCGGAGTAGCCCATGTGCCAGACGACGTAGCCGGCGTACCCGCAGGCCACGAGCAGCGGGAAGTGCAGGCGCATCCCCCGTGCGCGACCCTGCTCGGCCATCTCGCGGGAGAGCAGTGCCCCCACGACCAGCCCGAGACCCCAGGAGATCAGCGACGCGATCGCCGCGGCCAGCGTGACGCCCGCGTACGCCTGCACCGGGGTGCGAGGCAGGGAACCGACCCGGACGAGCAGGGCACGCACCTGGCGGGTGTGGGCCAGCGTGTACCCGAAGAGCAGCACCAGGGCGATCTGGGTCATGAACGCCAGCAGGCCGGTCAGCCCGTCGCCCCACCCTCGGACGACCTCGACCGGGCCGGCGTCCGTCAGGGTGAGCGCGAGGACGGCGACGACCCCGGTGAGGAGGACGGCGAACACCAAGGCACTGGGCAGCCAGCGCTCGACTCCGGCGACCAGGGGTCGCGACAGGGCGCGCAACATGCGGGACTCCTCCCAGAGGGTGCGGACCCGCCGATCTTGGCTCATCCCGGGCCGTAGCGGAAGCCTGCTACGCGGCCGGCGACCAGTACGAGTAGCGGTGATGGTCGGTGAACCCGGAGGCGCCGTACAGTGCCCGCGCGGCGCGGTTCTCGGCAGCCACCTGCAGGTAGAGGCTCCGGCCGCCGAGCGCGGCCGACCGACGGGCGAGCGTGGCCAGAACCGCGCGGCCGAGACCGCGGCGGCGCGCGGACGCCGCCACCTCCATCGCGGTGATCCCACCCCAGCCGCGGGAGACGGCGAGGCGCCCGACCGCCACCGTGGCGTCGCCGTCGCGCACCGACGCGAACACCTGCTGCGGCGCGGACATGAGCAGCCGGCTCGCGACCGCAGGCAGCTCCTGGCCGCGGTAGCGGTAGAGGCCGAGCCACGCGTCGTCCGGAGCGTCGGCCAGGTCGACGCGGTGGCCGGGCGGCACGTCGGCCGGCGGGACGGCGAGCGCGCCCGCGACCATCACGAGCGTGGGTGATCGCTCGACCCAGCCGGCTGCCGCGAGCGCCTCCCGCAGCCCCGGCACCGGTGGCTCCTCGTCGCCGATCGGCTCGGGCAGGACGACGGTCGCGGGCAGGCCCCGGGCGGTGTACCAGGCGGCCACCCGGTCGAGGGCATCGGCAAGATCGACGGGAGTTCCTTGATCGACGGGAGTTCCTTGATCGACGGGAAGGGGAGCGAGGGGGAGGGCCGAGTTGCCGCGTCCGGTGAAGCCCTCCGACGCGCGCAGCAGCCACGACCCCGGCCCGGCGAGCCAGGCGGTCTCCAGCGCCCGCCACCCGTCGGACATCACGTCCTCCAGGTCGGCGACCGACAGCGCCAGGTGCGCCGGCCCGCGCCGGGAGGCCCGCGGCGGCACCTCCTTGGCGGCCACCACGTCGGCGACGGCGACCCGGACGTCGCCGCGCGGCGTCCGGACCACCAGCGTCTCGGGTCCGGCGTCCACCAGCGTGCCGAGGACGTCGCTCGTCCCGCCGGCCGGCAGGCGTCGGCGGACGACGACCCGCACCCCGACCCGCAGCGCGCCCGGCACGATCCCACCCCCACACCACATCGCTCGGAAGATCGGCGATACTAGGCGCAGCCGAACACCCGCCGCCGAGCCGACGGCCCGCGGCTCGCGAGGAGGACCGCCGTGACCTACGTGATCGCCCAGCCGTGCGTCGACGTCAAGGACAAGGCCTGCATCGAGGAGTGCCCGGTCGACTGCATCTACGAGGGTGAGCGCTCGCTGTACATCCACCCCGACGAGTGCGTCGACTGCGGGGCCTGCGAGCCGGTCTGCCCGGTGGAGGCGATCTTCT
>JBMOMI010000590.1:0-2503 GCA_049325235.1 Actinomycetota bacterium
TGCCGTTCCTATCTGCCGGTGAAGGAGGGGGTGCGTCGGTTGATGAAGGCGTCAACCCCTTCGCCGGCGTCGGCAGTGCCGAGCGCGAGAAGGAAGTTGCGACGTTCGTGGGCGAGCCCTTGGTGGAGCGGCAGGTCGTTGACCCGGCGCGCCGAGTCGGCCGCGTACGCCACGGCACGAGGTGCGTTGCCGGCGATCTGCGCCGCAAGGTCCAGGGCAAGGCTGAGCACGTCGTCGTCGTCGGCGAGCTCGGCGACCAGACCGGCGGCATGGGCCCACGAGGCGTCGACCGGGGTGCCGGTCAGGAGCATCCGCATGGCCTTGGCCTTGCCGATGGCGTGCACGAGTCGCTGGGTGCCTCCGGCGCCGGGAATGACCCCGAGCCGGACCTCCGGGAGCGCGAAACGGGCCGACCGGCCCGCGACGGCGGTGTCGCAGGCCAGGACCAGCTCGCACCCACCTCCGAAGGCCACACCGCGGACGGCGGCGATCGTCGGGACAGGTAGCCGCTCGATGGTCTCGAAGAGCCGGTCGAACGCCAGCGTGTCCAGGGGGGAGGCACCGGCCATGGTCGGGATCTCGCCGATGTCCGCGCCGGCGCAGAAGGCCTTCTGTGACCCGGTCAGGACGACGACGCGCACGGCCGGCTCGCCGGCCGCCTGCTCCAGGTGGCCGACGAGCTCGTCGACGAGTGCACGACTCAACGCGTTCAGAGCGGCGGGCCGGTTGAGGGTCAGCACTCGAGCGGCACCGGCCGTCTCGGTGAGAACCAGCTGCTCAGGCATCGAGCTGCTCCCCGCCGTAGGCGCCGGCGTACTCCGCGCGAATCCGCTTCTTGTCGAACTTGCCGACACTCGTGCGGGGGATCTGCGTGACGATCTCGATGGCGTCGGGCAGCTGCCAGGTGGCGAACGCGCTGGACAGGTGGTCGCGGACCTCCTCCAGAGTGATCTGCTGGCCCGGCTTGGGGACGATGAGCACGAAGGGCCGCTCCTGCCACTTGGGGTGGCTCAGCCCGACCACTGCCGCCTCGGCGACGGCCGGGTGAGCGAGGAGCAGGTTCTCCATGTCGATGGACGAGATCCACTCCCCCCCGCTCTTGATGACGTCCTTGACCCGGTCGGTCACCTTCAGGTACCCGTCGGCGTCGATCGTGCCGACGTCGCCGCTGCGCCAGTACCCGTCGTGGAACCGGTCGGCTCGGTCCTCCTCGGTCATGTTGTGGTACGTCGTGGTCACCCACGGCCCGCGCACGCAGATCTCTCCCTGGGTGACGCCGTCCCACGGCACGTCGTTCCCAGTGCCGTCGATGAGCCGGATGTCGACGCCGGTGACCGGCAGGCCCTGCTTGCGCTTCAGCTCGAAGAGCTCGTCCTCGGTGAGACGCTCCCGGACGCTCGGCTTGTAGCGGTTCATCGTCACCAGCGGGGTGGTCTCGGTGGCTCCGTAGGCGTGGACGACCTCAGCACCAGTCAGCTCGTGGAAGCCGCGCATCATGGTCAGCGGGGGCTCGGTCGCTCCGGACATCATCCGCAGCCGAGACAGGTCCGGCTTGGTCTCGAGCGTCTCGATGTACTGCAGCATGGGCAGGAAGATCGCTGGGGCCCCGTTCGCGACGGTGACTCCCTCGGCGATGAGCGCGTCGGTGAGCGGCCTGGTGTCCTCGGCCGTGTAGCGACCAGGCAGGACGATCTTGTTGGCCATCAGGGTCGCTGCCTGGGGCAGGCCCCACGCCTGGCCGTGGAACATCGGTGTGATCAGCATGGTGCAGTCGTCGAGCACCATCCCGATGTTCGTAGCGATGGCATACGAGTGCAGGTAGATCGCCCGGTGGGAGTAGTAGACGCCCTTGGGCCGGCCGGTCGTGCCCGTCGTGTAGCACGCGCTGTACGCAGAGCGCTCCTCGACCTCGGGCCAGGTGATGTGCCCGTTCGCGGCGGCCACGAGGTCCTCGTAGTGGTGCACGTTGGGCAAGCTGGTCTGGACGTCGGACAACGGCTTGTCGGTCATCACGACCCAGGCCCGCACCCCGGGCAGCTTGGGAGCGACGGCTTCAGCGACCGGCAGAAGGGTCTCGTCCACGCAGACGACGGACGTGCCGCTGTCCTCGATGACGAACGACAGGTCCTCCGGACCGAGGCGGAGGTTCAGCTGGACCATGACGGCCGCCAGACCGGGGATGGCCCAGTAGAGCTCGTAGTGCCGGCGGCTGTTCCAGTCCAGGATGCCGACCCGGTCCCCAGGCTCGACGCCAAGAGCACGCAGCGCGTTGGCGCCTCGGATGACGCGCTCGTACGCCGCCGCGTACGTGTAGCGGTCCCACCCTCCGTCTGCGGTCCGGTAGACGATCTCGCGTTCGGGGTGGGTCCGGGCGGCGTGCCGGATCAGCGTGGTCGTGTTGAGCTGGACGTCGTCACCCATGGTGGACGGGTACCCGGTGACGACGGGGCGAGTGGTGAAGGTCGATGTCACGACGGTCTCCTGTTCAGCGGGCGGCCATGCG
>JBMOMI010000591.1:0-2491 GCA_049325235.1 Actinomycetota bacterium
CCCCGCGGCGTCCCGCCGCCGGACGCCGAGGGCTGGCGGCGTCGGGCGGTCGGCTGGCTGCTCGACCAGTGCCCGGCCGACTACCGCTCCTACCCGGTGCTGCAGCGGCACCCCGTCGCGCTGGCCCGGCTCGCCGCGCTGCACGTCACCGCCCAGGTGGAGGCGCAGCGCCGGGCGACCGCGACCGTGCGCGCCGACCTTCGCGGGCAGGTGTCGGCCGGGGTCGTCGACGAGGTGCTCGAGGCGCTGGACGCCGAGCAGGCCCGGCTGCTCGCCGCACAGCGGGCCGTCGGGCTGGTCGAGGACGCCCTGCGCGGCCGCCGCTACGTGCCGCGGCTGTAGCGACTGCGCGCGCCCCGGTCCGGTGGCGCACCTAGACTGGGGCGTCCGTGCGCGAGCCGACGGCTCGTCGACCACCCGACGAGGAGAAGCACCCTGTGACCCTGCTGGAGACCGTGCGCTCGCCCCGGGACCTGCGGGGCATGACGCCGGATCAGCTGGACCAGCTGGCCGCGGAGATCCGGTCGTTCCTCGTCCAGTCCGTCGCCCGCACCGGCGGCCACCTGGGCCCCAACCTCGGCGTCGTGGAGCTCACCCTCGCCCTGCACCGCGTCTTCGAGTCGCCGCGCGACACTCTCGTCTTCGACACCGGCCACCAGGCCTACGTGCACAAGCTGCTCACCGGCCGCCAGGACTTCACCCGGCTGCGCAAGAAGGGCGGGCTGTCCGGGTACCCGTGCCGGGCCGAGAGCGAGCACGACGTCGTGGAGAACTCGCACGCCTCGACGTCCCTGTCGTGGGCCGACGGCATCGCGCGGGCGCACCAGCTGCGCGGAGAGACCGACCGGTACGTGGTCGCCGTGGTCGGGGACGGCGCGCTGACCGGCGGGATGGCGTGGGAGGCCCTCAACAACATCGCCACCGGGCAGGACCGCCGCCTGGTCATCGTCGTCAACGACAACGAGCGGTCGTACGCGCCGACGATCGGCGGCCTGGCGCACCACCTGGCGACGCTGCGCACCACCAAGGGCTACGAGCGCTTCCTCGAGTGGGGCAAGCAGGCGCTGCAGCGTGGGGGAGCGCCCGGTCGACTGGCGTACGAGACGCTGCACGGCGTCAAGAAGGGCCTCAAGGACATCGTGGCCCCGCAGGGCCTGTTCGAGGACCTGGGGCTGAAGTACATCGGCCCCGTCGACGGGCACGACGTCCAGGCGGTGGAGCACGCGCTGCGGCGCGCCAGGGCGTACGGCGGGCCGGTGATCGTGCACGCGATCACCCGCAAGGGGCAGGGCTTCTCGGCGGCCGAGCAGGACGATGCCGACCGCTTCCACGCGGTCGGCGTCATCGACCCGGAGACCGGCCAGCCGCTCGCCTCGTCCGGCACGTCGTGGACGTCGGTGTTCGCCGACGAGGTCGTCGAGATCGCGCGCCGGCGCTCGGACGTCGTCGGCATCACCGCCGCCATGCTCATCCCGGTGGGGCTGCACCGCCTGGCCGAGGAGTTCCCGGACCGCGTGTTCGACGTCGGCATCGCCGAGCAGCACGCGGTCACCAGCGCGGCCGGGATGGCGTTCGCGGGGCTGCACCCGGTCGTCGCGGTGTACTCCACGTTCCTCAACCGGGCCTTCGACCAGCTGCTCATGGACGTGGCGCTGCACAGCGCGGGCGTGACGTTCGTCCTGGACCGTGCGGGCATCACCGGCGACGACGGCGCCAGCCACCACGGCATGTGGGACCTGGCGCTCCTGCAGGTCGTGCCGGGCCTGCGCCTGGCCGCTCCCCGCGACGGCGCCCGCCTGAGGGAGGAGCTGCGCGAGGCGGTGGACGTCGACGACGCACCGACCGTCGTCCGCTTCCCCAAGGGCGCGGTGCCCGACGACGTCCCGGCCCTCGAGCGCGTCGGAGGCGTCGACGTGCTGGCCCGCACCGGCGGGGACGACGGCGACGAGGGGCGCGACGTGCTGCTCGTGGCGGTCGGGGCACTGGCCGGCATGGGCCTGGACGTCGCCGGGCGGCTGGCCGCCCAGGGCATCACCTCGACCGTCGTCGACCCGCGGTGGGTGCTGCCGGTGCCGGAGGCCCTGGTGTCGCTGGCGGCCGCGCACCGGCTCGTCGTCGTCGTCGAGGACGGCGTGCGGGTCGGCGCCGTCGGCTCCCGGCTCGCGCTCGAGCTGGCCGACGCCGGTGTGGACGTGCCCGTGCGGGAGGCCGGCGTCCCCTGCCGGTTCATCGACCACGCCACCCGGGCCGAGGTGCTCGAGCAGGTCGGCCTGAGCGCGCAGCAGGTCGCGCGGGACGTCGCGGGGCACGTCGCGGTGCTGGGCGCCAAGGAGATCGACTCCGACTCCGCCCGCCTGGCGTGATCATGGGATCCCGCCACCCCGGACGGTGGCGGAATCCCATGATCACGAGCGGTCAGCGGTAGCGGACGTCGCGCAGCGCCGGCGCGTCGGCTGCCGGGTCCGCGAGCGCGAAGGCCACGGGGTCGCCG
>JBMOMI010000592.1:0-2487 GCA_049325235.1 Actinomycetota bacterium
CTCGCCGCGCAACCGGGCGAGCTCGCGCAGCAGGCGCTCCTGCTCGTCGTCCAGCCGGGTCGGCGTCTGGACGTCGAGGTGCACGTGCAGGTCGCCCCGACCCCCGCTGCGCAGGTGCGTGACACCGAGCCCGCGCAGGGTGATCACCTCGCCGCTGTTGGTGCCGGGCCGGACGTCGACCTCCTCCGGCCCGTCGAGGGTGTCCAGCGTGAGCGTCGTGCCAAGCGCCGCCGCAGTCATCGGGACGCTGACCGTGCAGTGCAGGTCGTCGCCGCGCCGGGTCAGCGTCTCGTGCGGCCGGACCGCGATCTCGACGTACAGGTCTCCGGCCGGCCCGCCGGCCGGACCCACCTCGCCCTGACCGGACAGCTGGATGCGGGTGCCGGTGTCCACGCCCGCGGGCACCTTGATCGTCAGGGAGCGGCGCGAACGGACTCGGCCCTCCCCGGAGCAGTCCAGGCACGGCTCGGGGATGACGGTCCCGAAGCCCTGGCACGTCGGGCACGGCGACGTGGTCATCACCTGGCCGAGGAACGACCGCGCGACCCGCTGCACCTGGCCCCGGCCGCCGCAGACGTCGCACGTGCGCGGCGACGTGCCCGGCCGGCAGCAGCTGCCGTGGCACGTCGGGCACACCACCGCCGTGTCGACCTGCAGCTCCCGCTCGGACCCGAACACGGCCTCGGACAGGTCGATGTCGAGCCGGATCAGCGCGTCCTGGCCGCGGCGCCTGCGGCTGACCGGACCGCGCTGGGTGCCGCCGCCGAAGAACGTCTCGAAGATGTCGCTGAACCCGAACCCCGGGCCGAAGCCCCCGCCGGTGCCGTTGGGGTCGACACCCATGTCGTAGGCGCGCCTCTTGTCGGGGTTCGACAGCACCTCGTAGGCCGCCGCCACCTCCTTGAACCGCTCGGCGGAGTCCGGCCCGCCGACGTCCGGGTGCAGCTGCCGGGCCAGCCGCCGGTAGGCCTTCTTGATCTCCTCCGGGGTGGCGTCCCGGCTGACGCCGAGGACTGCGTAGTGGTCGCTCACCGGTCGTGGTGCTCCCTGTCGCCGTTCGTGGGGGACGTCGGTCAGCTCGCGAGGATCCGCGAGACGTAGCGTGCCACCGCGCGCACCGCCGCCATGGTCGTCGGGTAGTCCATCCGCGTCGGCCCGACCACCCCGAGACGGGCCAGCTCACCGGTCGAGCCGTACCCGCTGGAGACGACGGACGCGGAGATCAGGCTCTCGTGCACGTTCTCGTGGCCGATCCGCACGGACACACCGGACGCCGGGTCGTCGGCCATCTCCGACAGCAGCCGCAGCAGCACGACCTGCTCCTCGATCGCCTCGAGCACCGGCCCGATCGAGCCGGGGAAGTCGGTGCCCGCGCGCGCCAGGTTGCCGGTGCCGGCCAGCACCATGCGGTCCTCGCGCTGCTGGGCGAGCGCGGCCTGCAGCGCGATCACCACGCGCCGGGCAACCTCGCGGTCCTCCGTGTGGACGGCGTCCGGCAGGTGCTCCAGGGAGCCCAGCGCGGCTTGGAGGGTCCGCCCGGACGTCGCCTCGTTGAGCCGGGCGCGCAGCTCGCCGACCAGCTCGTCGCCGAGGTCGACGCCGACGTCCACCGTGCGCTGCTCGACCCGGCCGGTGTCGGTGATGAGGACGACGAGGGCCCGGCCGGCGCCCACCGGCACCAGCTCGACGTGCCGCACGCGCGAGCGGGACAGCGACGGGTACTGCACGACGGCGACCTGGTGGGTGAGGTGGGCCAGCAGCCGCACGGTGCGCTCGAGCACGTCGTCGAGGTCGACGGCGTCCTGCAGCAGCCGCTGGATCGCCCGGCGCTCCGCCGCCGACAGCGGCTTGACCTCGGACAGCCGGTCCACGAACAGCCGGTAGCCCTTGTCGGTGGGCACGCGGCCGGCGCTCGTATGGGGCTGCACGATCAGCCCCTCCTCCTCGAGCGCCGCCATGTCGTTGCGGATCGTCGCCGGTGACACGCCGAGGTTGTGGCGCTCCACCAGCGCCTTGGAGCCGACCGGCTCCTTCGTCTGCACGTAGTCCTCGACGATCGCGCGCAGCACCGAGAGCCGCCGGTCGTCGGACATCGCGGCACCTCCCTGTGGGCTCGCAGTGCTGGCACTCACTGACTCTGAGTGCCAAAGTCTACGTCGTCCCGGCCGTGCCTGCCCGGCGCCGGCGGCGCCGCCCGCTAGCGTCGCCCGCCGTGAGCGACCGCTACGGAACCGACGTCCTGGCCACGGACTGGCGCCGCCCGGCGCGCGGTCGCACCGCCGACGTGCCGGCCGAGCCGGGCCTGGTCGTCGAGGACGTCGAGACCGGGTGGTGCGGCGCCGTCGTCCGGGTGGAGAAGGCCGGCGGGACGCACGTCGTCCACCTGGAGGACCGCCGGGGACGCACCCGCGGCTTCCCGCTCGGCCCCGGCTTCCTGCTGGACGGCGCACCCGTGCGCCTGGTGGCACCCCGCCCGGCGGCCGGCCC
>JBMOMI010000593.1:0-2485 GCA_049325235.1 Actinomycetota bacterium
CACCGCCCTGGTCGTGCTGCTGGTGGCCGCCACGGCCGGGTGGGTCGTGCTCGCGTCGCCGCTGCTCGCGGTCCGCGAGGTGACGGTGGTCGGCACCGACCGCGTGGCGCCCGCGCAGGTGACCGCGCTGGCCGAGCCGGCCGTCGGGACGCCGCTGGCCCGCGTGGACGCCGCTGCCCTGGCCGAGCGCGTGGCGGAGCTGCCGCTGGTCAAGGAGGCGGACGTCGTCCGGGTGTGGCCCTCCACGCTGGAGGTCCGGCTCGTCGAGCGGGTCCCGGTCGCCGCGGTGCCCGCCGAGCAGGGCGTCGCGCTCGTCGACCTGGACGGCGTGGTCATCACCGAGGTCGGGCAGGCCCCGCCGGACCTGCCGGTGCTCCAGGTCGACGTGGACGGCGGCCCGGCGACGCTGCGGGCCGCCGCCGGGGTGCGGGGCGGGCTGCCGGCCGACCTGCGCGCCGACGTCGAGCAGGTCGGCGCCGCCACGCCGGACGACGTGCGGCTGCGGCTGCGCGGAGGCGCCGAGGTGGTGTGGGGGAGCCCGGCCGACAGCGACCTCAAGGCGCAGGTGCTGCAGGCGCTGCGCACCCAGCCGGCCGCGGTCTACGACGTCAGCGCCCCGCTCACGCCGGTCACGCGCTGAACCCTGGCCCGTCGGCAGATTTCTCGGTGCCTCTCGGCGTGGCGCGTTGTCCGCCGTCCGGTGCGCACCTAGCGTCCAGCCACGTCGGAAGTTGACATAACTATAACCCTCTACTTGAGGGTGAGGGTCGGGAGAGGCTCCCGGCCCCGCCCGTCGAGAACGAGGACACACCAACCATCGGGCCGCGGCCCGGACACCACTCGGACGAAGGCGAGAAGACCCCGTGGCAGCACCGCAGAACTACCTCGCGGTCATCAAGGTCGTCGGCATCGGCGGCGGCGGCGTGAACGCGGTCAACCGGATGATCGAGGTCGGACTCAAGGGCGTCGAGTTCATCGCCATCAACACCGACGCCCAGGCCCTGCTGATGAGCGACGCCGACGTCAAGCTGGACGTGGGCCGCGAGCTGACCCGCGGCGCCGACCCGGACGTCGGCAAGAAGGCCGCCGAGGACCACGCCGAGGAGATCGAGGAGGTCCTCAAGGGGGCCGACATGGTCTTCGTCACCGCCGGCGAGGGCGGCGGCACCGGCACCGGCGGCGCGCCGGTCGTCGCCCGGATCGCCCGCCAGCTCGGCGCCCTGACCATCGGCGTCGTCACCCGGCCGTTCACCTTCGAGGGCCGGCGCCGCGCCAACAGCGCCGAGTCCGGCATCGCCGAGCTCCGCGAGGAGGTCGACACCCTCATCGTCATCCCCAACGACCGGCTGCTGTCGATCAGCGACCGGCAGGTGAGCGTGCTCGACGCGTTCAAGTCCGCCGACCAGGTGCTGCTGTCCGGCGTCCAGGGCATCACCGACCTCATCACCACGCCGGGCCTGATCAACCTGGACTTCGCCGACGTCAAGTCGGTGATGTCGAATGCCGGCAGCGCGCTGATGGGGATCGGCTCGGCGCGCGGGGAGGACCGCGCCGTCCAGGCGGCCGAGCTGGCGATCTCCTCGCCGCTGCTGGAGGCCAGCATCGACGGGGCGCACGGGGTGCTGCTGTCCATCCAGGGCGGCTCCGACCTCGGCCTCTTCGAGATCAACGAGGCCGCCCGGCTGGTGCAGGAGGCGGCGCACCCCGAGGCCAACATCATCTTCGGCGCGGTCATCGACGACGCGCTCGGCGACGAGGTCCGCGTCACGGTGATCGCCGCCGGGTTCGACGGGGGGACGCCGAGCCGGCGCCGCGACGAGCGCGCCCTCGGCCAGGTGTCGGGTCGCGCGGCGTCCGCCGCCTCGAACGGGTACGCGGCCCAGCCTCCGGCACCCCCGCAGTACGCGGCTCCCGCACCGGAGCCGGCGCGGCGTCCCGAGCCGGTGGACGCGCCGTCCGGGTACTCCGCCGACCCGGCGCCGGCACGCCAGAGCGAGCCGGTGGACGTCCGGCAGCCGGTGCCCGTGCCGCACGTGGTCGACCCCGAGCCGGTGCGGCCCCGCCCCGCCCAGCGCCTCCACGAGGACGACGACCTGGACGTGCCCGAGTTCCTCCGGTGACGGCCCCGCCGGGGCGCGGGTGGGGTCTGCCAGGCTGAGCCGGTGCTGGTCTGGAGCGAGCGCCTCACCGGGAGCCGGGGAACCGTCGTCCGCGCCCTGACCGGGCGCGCCGGCGGCGTGAGCACCGGGCCCTACGCGGCCCTCAACCTCGGCGACCACGTCGGGGACGACGCCGCGGCGGTCGCCGAGAACCGTCGCCGCGTCGCCGCGGCGGCTGGCGGGTCGCTGGTCGTCGCCCGGCAGGTGCACGGCCGCGGGGTCGCCGTCGTCGACGCCCCCTGGGCCGGCGCGCCGGCGGAGGCGGACGCGCTCGTCACCGACCGGCCGCAGCTGCTGCTGGCCGTGCTCGTGGCGGACTGCGTGCC
>JBMOMI010000594.1:0-1080 GCA_049325235.1 Actinomycetota bacterium
CTCGGCGAAGGCGTCGCGGCGGGCGAGCACCCGGGCGACGTCCACCGCACCGGTCACCGCCGCGGCGGCGCCGGGGAGCCGCCGCACCGCCGCCAGCGCGGCACCCGGCCGCAGCAGCGCCTTGCTCGGCATGCAGGCCCAGAACGAGCACTCGCCGCCCACGAGCTCCGCCTCGACCATCACGGCGTCCAGGCCGCCGGCGACCACGCGCTGGGCGAGGTTCTCCCCCGTCGGACCACCGCCCACCACGACGACGTCGGTGGTGTAGTGCTCGCTCGGCTGCGTCATGTGGCGAGCCTGGCACAGGGACGGCGCTCGGGCCGGTGACACTGGGGCATGACGCTGTGGGTCCTGCACGTGGACCTCGACCAGTTCATCGCCGCGGTCGAGCTGCAGCACCGGCCCGAGCTGCGGGGTCGGTGCGTCGTCGTCGGCGGGGACGGCGACCCGACCAAGCGCGGCGTGGTCAGCACGGCGTCCTACGAGGCGCGCGAGCTCGGCGTCCGGTCGGGGATGCCGCTGCGGACGGCGGCCCGCCGCTGCCCGGACTGCGTGTTCCTGCCGGTGCGGCACGAGCTGTACGAGGCGGCCTCGGTCGCGGTGATGTCGACGTTGCGCGAGCTGCTGCCGGTGGTCGAGCAGCTCGGCTGGGACGAGGCGTTCGCCGCGGTGGAGACCGACGACCCGGAGGCGGTGGCCCGCCACGTGCAGGAGCGGGTGCGCGCGGCGACCGGCCTCGACTGCACCGTGGGGATCGGGCGAAACCGCTTGCAGGCCAAGCTCGCCACCGGCTTCGGCAAGCCGGCCGGAGTGTTCCGCATCTCGGGGGCGACGTGGTTCGACGTCCTCGGACCGCTGCCGACCGATGCCCTGTGGGGCATCGGGGCCAAGACGTCGAAGAAGCTCGCGGAGCTGGGCATCCGCACCGTCGGTGAGCTGGCGGCGGCTGATCCCGACCGGCTGGTGGCGCGGTTCGGCCCGGCGACCGGTCCGTGGCTGGTGCGGCTCGCGCAGGGGCGCGACTCGGCGGCCGTCGGGCAGGAGTGGGTCGCGCGGTCGCGCAGCCGGGAGCACACCTTC
>JBMOMI010000594.1:1090-2472 GCA_049325235.1 Actinomycetota bacterium
TGCAGGACGCCGTCCGGCGGCTCGTGCGACAGGTCGCCCGGGACGTCGCGGCGGACGGCCGCACCGTGGGCCGGGTCGTGGTGAAGGTGCGGTTCGCGCCCTTCGTGACCTCGACGCACGGCCAGGCGCTGCCGGCCCCGACCCTGGACGCGGCTGCGATCGAGCAGGCTGCGCTGGCCGCCCTCGCCATGTTCGATGCCGGGCGGCCCGTCCGGCTCGTCGGCGTGCGGGCCGAGTTCGCCGACGAGCCGGCAGGCCGCGCGGGCTCAGGCGCCGGGGTGACCAGCGCGCCAGTACCCCATGACGGCGACGCTGCGACGGTCGAACCCGAGACCGCCGAGGAGCTGCCGCCTTAGCCGGCGCAGGACGGTCGCCTCGCCGGCGAGCCAGACGTAGGGACGGCCGGACGACGTCTCGGCGGTGTCCGGGACGTCCCAGAGCAGGTCCTCGTCGTCCGGGTCGCTCGCGGCGTCGCGCGACGGGGCACCGGGGTGGCCGTCGAGGAGCCGCAGGACGGCCGGCGCGAGCCGGGAACCGTGCGGCGCGCCGTCCCGGGGCAGCCAGCGGACGTCGACGCCGGCCGGGGCGGCGACCTCGACGACGTCTGCGCTGCGGGGCACCTCGAGCAGGGCCACTCCCTCGGCACGGGGATCGAGGCGCTCGAGGATCGAGCAGGCCGCGGGGACGGCGGTCTCGTCGCCGGCGACGACCAGGCGGCTGCCGGGCGGGGGCGTGAACGTGACACCGGCGTGGTCGCCGGGGTAGGCGGCGTCCGGGCCGACCAGCACCGCCTCGTCGCCCGGGCTCGCCCGCTCGGCGAACCTGCTGGCCGGGCCGGCGTCCCCGTGCAGCACCATGTCGACGTCCACCTCGCGCTCACCGGGCCGTACCGCGCGGACGGTGTAGGTCCGCACCGGGTGCCGCTCACCGTCCGGCAGGGCGCGCCAGCGGGGGTACCAGTCCGGGCCCGTGGGAAGCCCGTCGAGGCCGCGGTCGGGCAGCGGCAGCACGAGCTTGAACCGCTGGTCGAACCCGTTGTCCGCGAAGCGGTCCAGCCGCTCGCCGGCGAACGTCACGCGCACGAAGGAAGGGCTGAGCCGGCGGGTGCGGGCGACGCGGACAGCGAAGGTCGTGTAGGCGACTGTCGGCACAGAAGGTAAGGCTAGCCTAACTCCAATGTTCGCCGGTGATCCGCTCGTAGGCCTCGACGTACCGGGCGCGGGTGCGCTCGACGACGTCCGCCGGCAGCGGCGGAGGCGGGACGTCGGAGGCGCGGTCCCAGCCGGAGGCCGGGCTCGTCAGCCAGTCGCGCACGTACTGCTTGTCGAAGCTGGGCTGGGCGCGGCCCGGTCGCCACTGGTCGGCGGGCCAGAACCGGCTCG
>JBMOMI010000595.1:0-883 GCA_049325235.1 Actinomycetota bacterium
CTCTGCTCGGCATCGCCGGCTCGGCGGTGGCCCGCACGGTCGACCGGTCGCACGGCGCGGTGCTGCGGCGCCGGCACGAGCGCGGGCCGCGCCGTTCGGACCTCGCCTGGGCGGTGGCCGCGAGCCCCGCTCGGCTGGTCCCGGCCGTACTGGTCTCCGTCGCGGCCGCCGTGCTGCCGCTGCTGCTCGGCGCCAGCGCCGCGTTCCTTGTCGCCCTCGTGCTCGGGCAGGCGACCCCGGCCGGAACCGCCGGCCCCGGGGACGCGCTGCCGCTGGCCGTCGGCGCGGCGACCGCCGTGCTCACCGCGTGGTGGGGACCCGACGGCGGGTCGGTACGCCGCGGCACGCGAGCCGCGGTGCGCACGCTGGCGCCGGGACGACGCGGCGCCCAGGTCGCCGTCGCCGCGCTGGTGATCGTGGCCGTCGCCGCGGCGCTCGTGGTCGTCGGCGGCTCCCAGCCGGACTGGTCACCGCTGCCGGGGCCCCCGTTCGCCGGGTCGTGATGCTCCGCGGTCGGGCCTTTCGTCCCGGTCGCGCCCCGGGACGGGCACGTACAGTGACATCCGTGTCGGCCGCTGCCTGCCGCGAGCCGGCAGGCCTGCTGCGTCTGCCGGCGGTCGTCGCGCTCGCGGCAGTGACGGCGGTGCCGGCCCAGGTGCTGGTCTCCGGTGTCGTCCCGTCGGCCGGGGTCCTGCTCTCCGGGCTGCTGCTCGCGACGGCTGTCGCGGCGCTGCTGGCACCGCGGCGGCCGCTGGCCGGCCTGCTCGGTGCGCAGCTCGCCGTCCACGTCGTCTTCGCACTGACCCAGCCGGCCGGGTGCCTGCGGACCGTCGGCCGTGCCGCGAGTGCCGGGTGGGACCTGGCCTGGTGGGGTGCCGCGGAC
>JBMOMI010000595.1:893-2472 GCA_049325235.1 Actinomycetota bacterium
TGCCGCGTCGGTCTGCGGGCCCGGTGACCTCGTCGTGGGCGCCCCGCAGCAGCTGGCCGCCACGGTGCTGCTGTCGGCGGTCCCGCTGCTGCTCGGGCAGGCCCTGGTGACGTCGGCCGGAGCGGCCTGGGTCTCCCGGCTGGACGCTCTGGTCGCCCGGGCGCTCTCGGTGCTCGGAGCGGTCCTGGCCCGAGTGCCGCGGGTGGCGCCGCTGCCGGCGACGCGACCGCTGCCCGCGGCGGTGACCTCGGACGTCGTCCTGCCGGACTCGCTCGCGGTGGTCCGGGCGCTGGTGCGGCGGGGCCCGCCCGCCGTCCTCGCCGCCTGACCTGCCGGGTCGGGTGGCCGCCGCGTCCTGCCCGACCAGCTCTTCGAGGACGGTCCATGACTACCCGTACCGGGTCTGCTCTGCTCGCCGCCTTGGCGATCCTGCTCGCCGTCGCGGCTCCGCCTGCCGCGGCACACACCTCCTTGCGGTCGACCTCGCCTTCCGAGGGCGACCGGCTCACCGCGCCGCCGGCCGAGGTGACGCTCGTGTTCACCGACCAGGTGCTCGAGATCGGCACCGCGGTGGCGGTGACCGGGCCGGCCGGTCCCGTGGACGCCGGACCACCAGTAGTCGACGGCGCGTCGGTCACGGCGGGTCTGCCCGCCGGACTGCCGGGCGGGGACTACGAGGTCGCCTGGCGGGTCACCGCCGCTGACGGCCACCCGATCTCCGGCACGTTCGCGTTCAGCGTCGCTGCAGCTGCCACGACGTCCGAGACCGCGGCTGCCCCGGCGACCACACCCCCGAACGTCGCGGCGGCGCCGGCCGACGGTGGTGTGCCGGCCTCGCGATGGTGGCTGCTCGCCGTCGCGGTGCTGCTGGGGGCCGCCGTCGCCTTCGCGGTACGGCGCCGCCGGAGCCCGTCGTGGCCGCGGTGACGGCGATGCCCTGGGTGGCGACCGTGGTGCGTCTGGTGCTGGCCGGCGTCCTCGGGCTGGCGGGAGCCCTGAAGCTGCCGGACCCGGACGCCATGGTCCGTGCGGTGCGCGCGTACCGGCTGCTGCCCGAGGGGCTGGTCCAGGTCGTCGGTTTCGGGCTTCCGGTGCTCGAGGTGGCCGTCGCGGTGCTGCTGCTCCTCGGCCTGGCCACCCGGCTCGCCGCGGTGGTGACCGCCGTCCTCATGGGGGTCTTCGCGATCGGTGTGGCGTCCGCGTGGGCACGCGGGCTGACCATCGACTGCGGCTGCTTCGGCTCCGGGGGTGAGGTCGCCGCCGGCCAGACGTCCTACCCCCAGGTCGTCACCCGGGACGCCGCCCTGGTGCTGGCCGCCGGCCTGCTGGCCTGGCGACCCGCGAGCCGGCTGTCCCTGGACTCGCTGCTCTCCTCGTCTCGAAGTACCGAAAAGCCTGTTCCCGAAGGAGTTTCGTCATGAGCACCAACAGCTCCCGACCCACCAAGGCAGAGCGCCGGGACGCCGCTCGCGACAAGGCCCGCCAGATGCGCGAGGAGCGGGAGGCCCGCCAGCGGCGCTCCCGCCGCCTGGCGGTGGCCGGCGCGGTTCTCGGCGTCCTGCTCGTCGTCGTCGCGGTG
>JBMOMI010000596.1:0-2466 GCA_049325235.1 Actinomycetota bacterium
AGCGGCCCGGCGACCGTGTTGGACGCCGCCAGCACCGCGGTGTCGTTCCGCCAGCTCGTGCTCAGGTACGCGACGCCCGCCGCTCGGCCACCGGCGCGGGGGAAGTGCCGCGGGAACGACTCGAGGCTGCCCGCGCTCGCCCCCCGCCAGCCGTAGATCGACTGGTGCGGGTCGCCGACCGCCGTGACCGGGTGACCGCCGCCGAACAGCGCTCGCAACAGCACCAGCTGGGCGTGGCTGGTGTCCTGGTACTCGTCGAGCAGCACGACCCGGAAGCGGGCCCGCTCGCCGGCGCCGACGTCGTCCACCTCGGTGGCGATCCGGGCCGCGAGGCGCACCTGGTCGCCGAAGTCCAGCACGTCGAGCTCCCGCTTGCGCTCCAGGTAGCCGCGCAGCAGCGGGACGACGAGGCGTCGCCGCTGCAGCGCCGCCAGCACCTTGGCCGTCTCGGCGAGCGGCGTTCCGGGCGCGGCCCCCGGCGCCGACCGGGGCAGCCGCGCGACGCGGTCCAGCAGGTCGGCGAGGAAGCCCTCGACGTCGTCCGGCTCGACGAGGTGCTCGGCGCACTCGGCGGCCAGGGCGAGCACCGCGTCGACGACCGTGCCGGGCGCGTTCGTCATCTCGGTGCCGCCGTCCGGACCGTCCCAGGACTCCACGACCTCGGTCGCGAGCTGCCACGCCGCCGCCTCCCCCAGCAGCCGCGAGCGCGGCTCCACGCCGAGCCGCAGCCCGTGGTCGGCGACGACGGAGGCGGCGTAGGAGTGGTACGTGGCGACCGTGGGCTCCCCCGCGCCCTCGGCATCGCCCGCCACCCCGAGCCCGGCGCGGCGCAGCGCCCGCAGCCGGGCCCGCACCCGGTCGGCGAGCTCCCCGGCCGCCTTGCGCGTGAAGGTCAGCCCGAGCACCTCGTCCGGCCGTACGAGCCCGTTGGCCACGAGCCACACGACCCGCGCGGACATCGTCTCGGTCTTGCCGGACCCGGCACCGGCGACGACGAGCAGCGGCTCCAGCGGGGCCTCGATCACCGCCCGCTGCTCCTCGGTGGGCTCCGGCCGGCCGAGGGTCTTGGCGATCTCGCCGGCCGAGACGGCCGCGACGACCGGGATCACGACCCCACCTGCCGGCCGGACGCCTGCAGGGGACACGACCGCTGGACCGGGCACACCCGGCACAGGTCGTGCAGGGTCGCGGCGAACTGGGCCCCGGCCATCCCGTCGGCCGCCTCCGCGAGCAGCGTCGCGGCCCAGGCGGCGTCCTCGGCGTCCCCCAGCGCCGGCTGCTCCTGGGTCTTCAGGCGGGCGTGCCCGGTGCCGAGCTGGACCAGCACCGCGCCGCCGGCGCGGCCCTCACCGGAGTGCTCGAGGGCCAGCTGGTACACCCCCAGCTGCGGGTTCGAGGTGACCTCGGCGTCCGGCGGGCAGGTGCTGCCGGTCTTGAGGTCGACGACGACCAGCCGGCCCTCGGCGTCCCGCTCCAGGCGGTCGACGCGGCCCCGGACCTCCGCGCGGCCGATCCGCACGCACACGTCGGTCTCGGCGCCCACGAGCTCCCGCCGGCTGTCGCGGGCGTACGCAACGTACTCCGCGTAGCGGCGCAGCATGCGGTGCGCCCGCTGGCGACTGCGCTCGCCCACCCAGCCGCGGGGCAGCCCGAGCGACGGCCAGAGCTCGTCGAGCCGGGCCACGAGCGTGTCGGCGTCGGCGTCCGGCAGCTCCGCGGCGACGGCGTGCACGAGGGTGCCCACGCCCTGGGCGGAGGAGTCGCCGGTCGCTCCGCCGGACGTCTCCAGCAGCCAGCGCAGCCCGCAGCGGGAGAACGCCTCCACCCGGGACGGCGACACCACCACCGGCTCGCCGTCGTCGCGCAGCGGCCCGGGGTCGGAGAGCTCCGGCAGGCCGTACCAGTCCTCCGGGTCCGCGCCCGGGACGCCGGCGTCCGCCAGGCGCCGCAGCTGCGCGGCCGCCTCGTCGCGCCGGCCCGGCTCGGTGCCCGGGTCGAGCAGCGCCTGGCGGAGCTCGGCGACCAGGGCCGGCAGGGACACCGCCCGCGGCACCGCGGTGAACGGCCGCTCCTCCCCGGCCGCGTCGTCCGGCGGGGCCACGAGGTCGAGGAAGGCCGACGGCCGCTCGTCCTCGGTGCGGACCGCCGTGGCCACCAGGCGTCGCCGGGCCCGGGTGACGGCCACGTGCAGCAGCCGCCGCTCGTCGTCCAGCACCCTGCGCACGGCGGCCGCGCGGTCGTCGGGAGCGCGGCCCTCGACGGCGTCGACGAGGTCCGGCGCGCCGAGCAGCGAGCCGCGCATCCGCGTGTCCGGCCAGGTGCCGTCCTGCAGGCCCGCGACCACGACGACGTCCCACTCCCGGCCCGCGGCGCCCTGCGGGGTGGCCAGCCAGACCGCGTCGTCCTCGGGGGCGCGCTCGGCGAGCGTGTCCGCTGGCACGTCCTGGGCGTCGAGGTCGTCGAGGA
>JBMOMI010000597.1:0-2455 GCA_049325235.1 Actinomycetota bacterium
CTCGACGCGTTCGTCGTCCGCAAGCAGAGCAAGGCGCACGGCCTGCAGCGGCGCATCGAGGGGCCGGACGTCGCCGGCCGCCGGGTGGTCGTCGTCGAGGACACCTCGACCACCGGCGGCTCACCGCTCGCGGCCGTCGAGGCGCTGCGCGAGGCCGGTGCCGAGGTGCTCGCCGTGGCCGTCGTCGTCGACCGCGACTCCGGCGCCCGCGAGCGCATCGAGGCCCAGGGGCTGCGCTACCTCGCCGTCTACGGCAAGGACGAGCTCGGCCTCGGGTGAGCCCGCCGGTCCCGCGACCGGCGCGTCAGGTACCGCACGAGCAGCACGGTGAGCAGGCCGGGCACCAGGCCGGTCAGCAGCACCTCGTCGAACGACAGGCCGTCGACGTTCGGCTGCAGCTCCTCCTCGGTCGCCCACCCGAACATCACCTCGCTGACGAACAGGCCGACCAGGAAGTACCCGCCCGCCGCGACGAGCCACGTCCAGCGCATCCGCACGATCAGCTGGGCGAGCGCGCCGAACACCAGCGCCATCGCGACGAGCAGGCCGAGCCCCAGGGGCCCCAGGTCCCACGTCATGGCACGCCTCCTTTGCGCACCGTCCCCCACGACGATCGTCATGCGGTCGCCGGCGCCGTGCCAGGGCCGGAGGCCCCGAGCCGGGCGAGCGTGTCGCGGACGCCGCCGGCGAACAGCTCGACGTCCGGCACCAGGTCGGCGTCGGCGACGACCGCGAAGGTGAGCCGCCCGGCGTAGGACAGCACGCCGACGCCGACCCCGAGGTTGCCCTGCAGGGACGGCAGCTGGAACAGGCCGTCGACCGGGGCGCCGGCGAACGACAGCCGCCCGGTCGGGCCCGGCACGTTGCTGACGACGAGGTTCGTCATCCGCTGCCGCGGCATCACCCAGACCATCCACCACTGCAGCAGCCGGCCCGCCGGTTGCGACGGCGGCACCAGGCGCTGCCGCGCGCTCGCGGCGACGACCCGCCGGAGGCGGCGGGCGGCGTCCGGTTCGCCCACCGGCAGACCGGTCAGCCGCACGCCGACGCGGTTGCCGCCGGTCTGTCCGGGCCGCCGCACCGAGACCGCCACCGAGACGCGCAGCTCGAGGTCCGGCGCGAGCGCGTCGTGGCGCTCCAGCCACGCCCGGGCGCCGCCGGCGACCGCGGCGAGCACGACGTCGTTGACCTTCCCACCCGCGGCGTGCGCGGCGGCCTTCGCCGCGGCGAGGTCGGCGCGGACCAGCGCGAAGGAGCGTCGAGGCCCGACCGGCCGGTTCCACGGGGCCACCGGTGCGCGGCCCGCGCGCGCCACCGCCGCCGTCTGCCGCAGCGTCGCCGCGGCCCGCGCCACGACACCGGGCGCGGGGACGCCGACCGACGGCGGGGGCCGGGCCGCTGCCGCCGACGGGTCGGCGTCGAAGAACGCCCCGAGCTGCGCCACAGCGGCCAGGCCGTCGGCGACGACGTGGTGCAGGCGCATCAGCAGCGCCGCGGCGCCGCCGTCCGGCGTCGTGAGCAGCCACAGGTCCCACAGCGGGCGGGTGAGGTCCAGCGGCCGGGGCAGCAGCTCGGCGGCCGTCGCCAGCAGCGCGGCCTCGCCACCCGGCGCGGGGACCGGGACCGCCCGCACGTGGTGGCCGGAGTCCAGCTCCACGCCGCGGGCCCACACCGGCCGCCGCCGCGGCCCGTGCGGCCAGGACAGGGCCGTGGTCGTCCAGGGAGCGTGCGGCGCCCGCTCCTCGACGAGCCGGCGGACGTCGTCCAGCGTCGGCCGCGGCCCGTCGCCGAGCAGGGCCAGCGCCGCGACGTGCATCGGGGAGCCGTGCCGCTCCACGCGCAGGTTGCTCAGGTCCAGCGGGCTGGGCCGGTCCCCCACCGGGCCATCGTGGCAGCGGTCACCGGGCTGCCGCCATCACGCGAAGTGACCACGAGGCGGACGGCGGGGCCGCTAGGGTGACGGCGCGGTGAACGCGCTGGGAGGGGGACGTCGGTCGTGAGGTCCCTGCTGCGCCCTGCGCCGCGGGTGGTCGCCGGCGTCGCCGCGCTCGCCGTCCTGCTGCCGCTCGGCGCGGCGGCGCGCCCGGACCGGCTGCCCGTCCCGCCGTACGCCCAGGGGATCGCCGCCGGGATCGACGGCCGGCCCGTCGTCGTCCCGGTCGACGCGGTGGCGAGCCACCTGGACGGCACCGGCGTCCTGGCCGAGCTGGACGTCGAGCTGCACCGGGCCGTCGTCGCCGACCCGGTCCGCGCGCAGGAGAGCCGGGACTGGCTGGCCTCCGGCACGGTGCCCGGCGCCGGCACCCGCTGGGAGCAGATGGCGACGCGGGCGATGCTCGACCTCGACCTGCTCGTGCTCGACAACGGCGCCGCCGCGGCGGGCTGGAACCCCAACTGGCGCTACGTCTGGCCCCGGGACGCCGCCTTCGTCGTCGCGGCCTACAGCGTCAGCGGT
>JBMOMI010000598.1:0-2451 GCA_049325235.1 Actinomycetota bacterium
TCGGTGCCGCACGACGGGCAGTGGGTTGGCATGACGAACTCGCGCTCGTCGCCGCTGCGCAGGTCGACGACCGGGCCGACGATCTCCGGGATGACGTCCCCGGCCTTGCGCAGCACCACCGTGTCGCCGATGAGGACGCCCTTGCGGCGCACCTCGTCGGCGTTGTGCAGCGTCGCCATCTCGACCGTCGAGCCCGACACCCGGACCGGCCGCATCACGCCGTACGGGGTGACGCGGCCGGTGCGCCCGACGTTGACGCGGATGTCGAGCAGCTCGGTGGTGACCTCCTCCGGCGGGTACTTGTAGGCGATCGCCCACCGGGGAGCGCGGCTGGTCGAGCCGAGCCGCCGCTGCACGGCGACCTCGTCCACCTTCACCACGACGCCGTCGATCTCGTACTCGACCGAGTGCCGGTGCTCGCCGTAGTAGCGCACGAACTCCTCGACCTCCGGGATCGTCGCGAGGACCCGTGTGTGGCGCGACGTCGGCAGCCCCCACGAGGCCATCAGCTCGTAGGCCTCGGACTGGCGCCGCACGTCCAGCCCGGCGTGGTAGCCCAGGCCGTGCACGAGCATCCGCAGCGGCCGGCTGGCGCTGACGCGAGGATCCTTCTGCCGCAACGAGCCCGCGGCCGCGTTGCGGGGGTTCGCGAACGGGGGCCGCCCGGCCTCGACGAGAGAGGCGTTGAGCTGCTCGAACGCCTCCACGGGGAAGAAGACCTCTCCCCGCACCTCGACGCGCTCGGGAAGACCGTCACCGGCCAGGACGTGAGGGACGCCCTCGATCGTGCGGACGTTGTGGGTGACGTCCTCCCCGGTGCGGCCGTCGCCGCGCGTCGCCGCCCGCGTCAGCCGGCCTCCCTCGTACAGCAGGCTCACCGCGAGGCCGTCGATCTTCAGCTCGCACAGGTAGTGGACGTCGGCTCCCCCGGCCTCGCGCTCGACCCGCGCGGCCCACGCGGTCAGCTCCTCGGTGGAGAACGCGTTGTCGAGGCTGAGCATCCGCTCGAGGTGGTCGACCGGCGCGAACTCGGTGGAGAAGGTGCCGCCGACGGTCTGCGTGGGCGAGTCCGGTGTGCGCAGCCCGGGGTAGGCCTGCTCGAGCTCCTCGAGCCGGTGCACCAGCGCGTCGTACTCCCCGTCGCTGATCACCGGGGCGTCGCGGACGTAGTACGCGAACTGGTGGCCGCGGATCTCCTCGGCCAGCTCGGTCCACTGCCGCTGGACGTCGGGCGGCGGGGGCGCCTGCTCGGGCGTCGCGACCTGCTCGGGCAGCTCGGCCCCGTTGCTCTCGCTCACGGCGCCATCCTGCCGGAGGGCTCCGACAGCGGTGCTGTGGACGACGACCGGGCGAGGCGGGCCGGCCGCCGTACGGTGACCGCCATGGACGTCGCGGCTTCAGGGAGGACCAGGCACCATGGGCGCTGTGACCGCGTTGCCGCAGAGCCGGCCGCTGACCCGGGCGGATCTGGAAGGGCTGCCCGATGACGGGCACCGCTACGAGCTGGTCGACGGGTCGTTGCTGGTGACACCGGCACCGAGCTGGCTGCACCAACGGGTGGTGACCCGGCTGGCACATCTGCTGTCCTCCGCCGTGATGCCACCGTTCGAGGTGTTCGTCGCCCCACTGGACGTCGTCCTGGCTGACGACACGGTCCTGCAACCGGACGTCCTCGTCGTCCGGCGGGCCGACCTGGGCACGCACGACGTCGAGGCCGCGCCGGTGCTCGCCGTCGAGGTGCTCTCCCCGAGCACGCGACGCATCGACGAGACCGTGAAGCGGGCGCGGTACGAAGCCGCCGGCTGCCCGGCGTTCTGGGCGGTCGACCCAGACCCGCCGTCCCTGACGGCGTGGACGCTGGAGGGTGGCCGCTACGGCGAGCCCGTCGTCGTCCAGGCGCAGGACACGTGGACGGCGACGGCTCCGTTCACGGTGACGGTCCGGCCCGCCGAGCTGGTCGCCGACGGCTGAGCCGGACCGTCCGGCATCCTTTTCGCCGTGTGGGAGGACGTGGAGCTCGGGCAGTCCGGGGCGCGCGTGCAGCGCGGCCGGGGCGTGTACCGCAAGTGGACGCCCGACCCGGATTCCTTGATCACGGCGGACTGCATGATCACCAGGAGGAGGGGGTCAGGCGGCGGCCTCGGTGAGCGCGCCGGCCGCCTCCACCACCCTCGCGAGGACGGCGCGCGCGTGCGCGGGTGAGGCGCCCGCCAGCCCGCAGGCCGGGGACAGGACGACGTCCGCCAGGGCGCTCTGCGGCATCCCGATCCGCGCCCACGGCCGGCGGACGGCGTCCAACACCGGCCCGACCTCGGGCACCGGCCCGCGCGTCGGCACGACTCCGGCCCACAGCGCGACGCCGGCCTCGACGGCCACCGCCACCGACTCCCACGCCTGCGGCGCGAGCTGGGCGACGTCCACCGAGAGCGCGCCGGCGCCGGCCTCGCGCAG
>JBMOMI010000599.1:0-2448 GCA_049325235.1 Actinomycetota bacterium
TCGACGGCACCGTGCCGGAAGAGCTCGTCGTGACCGGCCGCACCACCGGCGGGGTGGTGATGGCGCTGCAGCACCGGGAGCTGCCGCTGCACGGCGTCCAGTTCCACCCCGAGTCGGTGCTCACCCAGGGAGGGCACCGCCTGCTGGCGAACTGGCTGGCCGCGTGCGGGGACGCCGCCGCCGTCGAGCGGTCCGCCGGGATGGCTCCGCTCGTCTCCTCCTGACCGCCGGGCGCCTCAGGGCGTCGGCAGCGGCGGCACGGTCGGCTGCTGGGTCGGCTGCTGGGTGGGCTGCTGCGTCGGCGTGGTGGTGGTCGGCGGCGGGTCGGCGACCACGAGGGTCACCGTGGTGCCCTGCGGCACCCGGCCCGGCTCCGGCGTCTGCGAGATGACGTGGTCCGGCGGCTGCTCCGCGCTGGGCCGGCGCTCGATCACGAGCTGGAACTCGCGGGCGAGCAGCTCCTCCCGGGCCTCCTGGAACGGGCTCCCGACCAGGTTCGGCAGGTCCACCTGCCCGGAGGACAGCACGAGGTCGACCTGCGAGCCCTCCGGCACCGACTGCCCGGCCGGCGGCGACGTCCGGATCACGCTGCCCTCCGGCACCTCCGGGTCGTCCTCGGTCGTCACCACCCCCGGCTCGAGCCCGAGCGCCTGCAGGTCCCGGCGCGCCTCCTCCTGGGTCTTCCCGCGCAGGTCCGGCACGTTGACGTTGCCGGGCGGCGCCGCGAGCCGCACCGTCACCTCCGACCCGCGGTCCACCTCGGTGCGGGGACCGGGGCTCTGGTCCACGACCGTGCCCGGCTCGGAGCCGGAGTCCTCGACGTCCTCGCCCTGGACGTACTCCAGCCCCGCCTCGTCCAGCGCGGTCTTGGCCTGCTCGGCGGTCATCCCGATCAGGTCCGGCACCCGCACCTGCTCGACCGTCTCCCCGCCGAGCAGGCGGCTGGCGAGGAAGGCGGCGAGGGCGAACACGGCGAGGACGGCGAGCACGAGCCCGACGTAGCCCGCGACCCGGCCGCGGCGCGGCGGCTCGGCCCCCTGCTCGACCGGCCGGGCGGTGATCGTCTGGGTGGCCGAGGGCGCCGCCGTGGCCATCGGGCGGGTGGCCTCGGCGTCCGCCAGGGCCGGCATGGCCTGGGTGGCGGCGGCCGCGGACGCCGCGGCGGCGGCCACCGCGGGCGCGGCGACCGGGCGCCCGGCCTGCGCGGCCAGCAGGTCCTCCCGGAAGGCGGCGGCGTCCGGGTACCGGTCCTCGCGGTCCTTGGCGAGCGCCTTGAGCACGACCCGGTCGAGCGCGTCGGAGACCTCCGGGTTGAACGCCGACGGCGGCTGCGGGATCTCACGCACGTGCTGGTAGGCGACCGAGACCGGGGAGTCCCCGACGAACGGCGGCCGGCCGGTGAGCAGCTCGTAGAGCAGGCAGCCGGCGGAGTACAGGTCGCTGCGGGCGTCGACGGTCTCCCCGCGCGCCTGCTCGGGTGACAGGTACTGGGCGGTCCCGATCACCGCCTGCGTCTGCGTCATCGTCGCGGAGGAGTCGGCGACCGCCCGCGCGATCCCGAAGTCCATCACCTTGACGTCGCCGCGCGGGGTGATCATCACGTTCGCCGGCTTGATGTCCCGGTGCACGATGCCGGCGCGGTGGCTGTACTCGAGGGCGTCCAGGACGCCGACGGTGATGTCCACGGCCTCGGCGGTCCCGATGCCGAGGCTGTTGCCGTCGGCGTCCTTGGGGCCGCTGCGCAGCAGGTCGCGGGCGGTGTGGCCCTGGACGTACTCCATGACGATGTACGGCAGGCGGGCCTGGGCACCACCGGCTTCGAGGACGGCGTCCTCGCCGGTGTCGTAGACGGCGACGACGTTGGGGTGGTTGAGCGCCGCCGCCGACTGCGCCTCGCGGCGGAAGCGGGCCTGGAAGACCGGGTCGCGCGCGAAGTCCGAGCGCAGCATCTTGACGGCCACCTGGCGGCCGAGCCGGGTGTCCCGGCCGAGGTGAACCTCGGCCATCCCGCCGCGCCCGAGGAGGGCGCCGACCTCGTAGCGGTCGCCGAGCATGCGGGGTGCGGTGTCCACGATCAGTCGTCCTTGGTGTCGTCGTTGCCCTTGCCGGGCCGGTCCGCGGGACCGTCCTTCGGGTCGGCCACCGTCACGGTGACCGTGTCACCCGGTTCGAACGTCCCTTCCGAGACCCAGATCACGGTGCCCTTGGCGGCGTCGGTGTCCCGCTCGTCGCGGGTCTCCACCTCGAGCCCGAGGTCCTTCAGCTCCCGCTCGACCTCGTCGGCGGGCCGCCCCACGTAGTCGGCGGCGACGACCTGGACGCCGCTCGGCTGGGTGGGCTCGGGAGCCGCCGGCTGGGTCTGTGGCGCCTCCGCGGTCTGCTGGGGCGCGGGCTCCGTCGGCGACGGCTCGACCTGGGGAGCCGCGGGGGCCGGGGTCACCGTGTCCG
>JBMOMI010000600.1:0-2439 GCA_049325235.1 Actinomycetota bacterium
CGGCTGGCGCCGCACGTCAGCGTGACCTTGTTGCCCTCGGCGACCACCTCGACCGGCTTGGCGGGCAGGCTCCGGGAGATGTCGGCCAGCAGGCGCCCGGACACCAGCGCGGTGCCCGCCTCGGCGACGTCCGCCGGCACCTCGACGCGGGCCGACACCTCGTAGTCGAAGCTGGAGAGCACCAGGGAGCCGCTGGTGTCGGCGTCCATCCGCAGCCCCGCCAGCACCGGCACCGGCGGGCGGGTCGGCAGCGTGCGCGCCGCCCAGCCGACCGCATCCGCCAGGACGTCACGCTCGACCCGGAACCTCACGCAGCCACGCTCCTTCTCCCCGCCGCGCGACCGGCGTCGATCGCGTGCTCCTCGCTGTGCGCGGACGACAGTACGGCAGAGCGACCCACCCGGTGAACCGGGATGTCCCGGGCCCCAGATGTGGGTGGATGAGAGATCCTCGATGGAGCAGACCCGTGGTCGTTGTCACGCCTGTGAGTTCTGTGGACGGACGACGAGCGGGCAGGTCAGCGGCCCGAGCCGGGTGTGGACGGCACTGGGCACCGGGGCGGCTCGATCTGGGGACGCCTGTTGACGCCGGGTCCGCGGCGGGCGGGCGACGACACGTCGTCCACCGGTCACCCACAGGACGTCCCCCGTCACTCCACAGATCCACAGGGTTGTCCACAGAATGTGGGAAACGGGTGACGTCATTGCGCGGGTCTTCCGCGCACCGGCGGCGAGGGTGTAGGAGCGGGCGACTCAGGCGCGGTGCTGCTGCTTGATCCGGTTGGTCAGCTCGGTGACCTGGTTGTAGATCGAGCGGCGCTCGGTCATCAGCTCGCGGACCTTGCGGTTGGCGTGCATCACCGTGGTGTGGTCGCGGCCGCCGAAGGCCTGGCCGATCTTCGGCAGCGACAGCTCGGTGAGCTCGCGGCACAGGTACATGGCGATCTGGCGGGCGGTCACCAGCACCCGGGACCGCGACGTCCCCGACAGGTCCTCGATCGTCAGGCCGAAGTAGTCCGCGGTCTGCGCCATGATCGTCGCCACCGTGATCTCGCCGGTGTCGTCGTCGGTGATGAGGTCCTTGAGCACGACCTCGGCGAGCGGCAGGTCCACCTCCGCGCGGTTGAGGTTCGCGAACGCCGTGACCCGGATCAGCGCGCCCTCGAGCTCGCGGATGTTCGTCGAGATCTTGCTGGCGATGTACTCCAGCACGTCCCCGGGCGCCTGGAGACGCTCGCCGACCGCCTTCTTGCGGAGGATGGCGATGCGGGTCTCCAGGTCCGGCGGCTGGACGTCGGTGATGAGCCCCCACTCGAAGCGCGACCGCATCCGCTCCTCGAAGCCGGACAGCTGCTTGGGCGGCAGGTCGGAGGTGATCACCACCTGCTTGTTGGCGTTGTGCAGCGTGTTGAAGGTGTGGAAGAACTCCTCCTGGGTCTGCACCTTGCCCTGCAGGAACTGGATGTCGTCGATGAGCAGGACGTCGACGTCCCGGTAGCGGCGCTGGAAGGCGCTGGCCTTGTCGTCCCGGATCGAGTTGATGAAGTCGTTGGTGAACTCCTCGGAGTTCACGTACCGCACCCGGACGCCGGGGAACAGGTGCTGCGCGTAGTGACCGATCGCGTGCAGCAGGTGGGTCTTGCCGAGCCCGGACTCCCCGTAGACGAACAGCGGGTTGTACGCCTTGGCCGGGGCCTCCGCCACCGCGACGGCGGCCGCGTGCGCGAACCGGTTGCTGGCCCCGATGACGAACGTGTCGAACGTGTACTTCGGGTTCAGCCGCGCCGGCTCGGTCTCGCGCTGCGGCTCCCGGTGGCGGCGCGGGCCGGACGCCGGGGGCGGGAACCGGTCGGCCATCGGGATCGTGCCGTCGTCCTCGTCGTCCCCGGCGTCGAGGTCGTCCAGCTCGTCGGCGTCGTCCAGCGTGTCGAGGTCCAAAGTGGGGTCCACCGTGACCGCGAGCCGGACCGGCTGGCCCAGGTGCCCGGACAGCGCCTCGACCACGGGCTCGCGCACCCGCTGCTCGAGGATCTCCTTGGTGAGGTCGTTCGGGACGGCGAGCAGCGCGGTGCCGTCGATCAGCCCCAGCGCGCGGGTCAGCCGGACGAAGCCGAGCTGCTGGGACGTGACCCGCTCGTCCGCGGTCAGGGACGTGACGACGGACCGCCACAGCTGGGGCAGGTCGATGGCCTCGGGCACGGGTGTCCCCCTCCTGTTCCACGCGCCGGTCGGTGGCCGGGACGTCGGCCCGGGGCGCGGGGTCCTAGTAGACACCCCGCGCCGGGATCCGGGTCCACAAGGTTGTCCACAGCTGTGGAACGCGCGCGTTCCGGGCCGAACCGGACGCGTCGACGACCGGGTGCGCGTCGCTCGCCGGCCGCCGGCGAGGGACGCTACCGACCGGCGGGCGCGCCGACAAGGCCACCGGACCTACGCGGTG
>JBMOMI010000601.1:0-2434 GCA_049325235.1 Actinomycetota bacterium
GACTCTGGGGAGCTACCGATCCGGGGAGTGTCCGGCGAGTCCTGCCCGACGTCGCCGAGCTCGTCGTTAAGGACGACGCGCGGCCGGCATCCGTGTGGACCGACGGCGCGTTCGTTGAGCTCGCCCCCGAACCGGTGACCATCGTGGAGCCGGTGGGTGCGGGCGACGCGTTCGCTGCGGGCTACCTGTTCGGACGGTCCCTCGGGTACGAGCCGCGTGCGGCGCTGGCGGCCGCGCACCGGCTGGCGCGAGGGGCTCTGGAGTCGCCTGACGACCTCGGTGCCCCGGTGGCGCCCGAGGAGATCCATGGGCTGCTGAAGGGAAAGGCATGAGCGGTCTGACGAACGACGAGCTGGCCGCCCGGCTCACCGAGGCCGTGGTGCTACCGGTCCTACGCGCCCCGTCTGCCGAAGTCGCTCTGGACCAGGTCGAGCGGTGCCTGGCTTCCGGTCTGGACGTCGTGGAGCTGACCGCCACCACACCCGGCTGGTCAGGCGCGCTGCGCGAGGCCAGGGTGGCGTGGCCCGACGTCACCCTGGGTCTGGGCACGGTCCTCGACCCGGTCGACGCGGACACCGCAGTGGCAGCCGGGGCGGACTTCGTCGTCAGCCCGTGCCCGGTCCCGGCCGTACGCCTGCACCTGGGAGGCATCGTCCCCTTGATCGAGGGTGGTCTGACCCCCGGGGAGCTGCTCGGTGCAGCGGGAAGAGGCGTGGCCAAGCTGTTCCCTGCCCACGTCGGCGGTCCACAGCTGCTGAGATCGGTTCTAGCGCTCCGCCCCTCGGCACGCATCGTGCCGACCGGTGGTATCGCGATGGCGGACGTCGCCGACTGGCTCAGCGCCGGAGCACTGGCGGTCGGGATCGGCTCGGCTCTGTTCGAGGAGCCGGACCTCACCACCCGGCTGCGGTCGGCCCGCCGCCTGCGCTGACGTGGCATGCATCACAGTCGGTCGAAAAGGCGCGCGACACCCTCCTGCCGCTGGCAACCTCGTCGTCACCTCTGCGAAACGCGTACCCCCTGCCGTTTCGACGGGGATGAGCCCTCGGGCCACAGGATCTCTCCGCCGAGAACCTGCGGCCCGAGGGTGCTCTTGCTTCTGAGCGTTGCCCACTCGTCGCTCTCCGTAGTTTGTTATGTCGAATGCCGTAAGAATTGCGGGACCTGCTGCTCCGAGCCTCTACGCTCTGCGGTGTCGATGCGCTGTGCGACAACGGGGACGGGGAATGGACATCGCACTTGTCGGTGCCCTGGCGGCGGCCGGGCTGGGGCTTGCCGGCTGGCTTCTCGCCGAGCACATCCGTGTCCGGCGCGAACGGCGGAGGCGGCGGGAAGCCGCGCGCGAGGCTGCGCGCAGGGCAGCTGGCCGTGACGCTAGGCCGGGTCGGTGAACATCCACCGGTAGCCGACGACTGCGTTCTCCAGCCGGGCCAGGTAGCGGTGCGCGGTGCAGTCCGGCTCGAGCTCGACCGGCTCTGCCGCATACGCCTCCGGCTCGTCGTGGCGACGCCACTCGCACCACTCCAGCCGTCGCGGCAGCCGGTCGGGATGGAAACGCACCACGATCTCCACGTTGTCGACGCGCCGGTAGGCCGCCCTCCGGAACTCCGGCGGTGGTGGTGACCGGTAGGCGAAGGAGGTCACGTACTCCAGTGCCGTCGTCTGCCCTGGTCGCAACGGCCGGGTGAGCTCGATGTCCACCGCATAGAGCCCCGGCACTCGGTCCTTGCGCAACCCGAGCGCCCGCCCGCCCCGCAGCACGTGCACTGCGGCGACGTCCGTGTCAAAGCGAAACGGATAACGGGACAAGGGTTCCAGGGCCTGCACCACCTGCGTCGTGTGGTGCCGCACGGGGAGCCCGTCCTGCCCGAGCGTGTGCACCTCGTGCAGCGACAGCGTGCGGTGGCGCACTGGACCCGGATCGACTGCTGGCCCGGCGCTTCCGTGGACCACCGCCAGCGTGGCACTTGGCAGGCTGCCCGTACGCAGCGCCCAGAGCGTGGTGGCGTCCTCTGGTGTCATCTGGAACGCGTCGATGAACCAGGCCAGCGTCCGCGCGGAGAGGTGCTTGCCGGCCAGTGCGCGCGAGACGGCGTCCTTGAGCCTGCGCGGCACCGTGTCGTCCCGCTCGTCGGCCTCGCCGGTTTCCCACAAGTGCATCGCCAGGACCTGCGCCACCGCGGCCTGGTTCAAGGACCCCGCCTGCCGCGCGTGGGCTCGCCACCTCTGCGCGTAGGCGGGTCGCTCGGTCAGCAGGTGGCGCAGCAGCTCCGCCGCCCGGCGGAGGTCGACGTCATCGCCAGCCATGGTCTGATCCTGGCTAGTAGTACCGCGCTCCGCAGGTCAGGCATCCGAAATGCCCGAATGCGACATGCCTGCGACAGGAACGTCGCACGATGGGGCCTGACGGGGGGTACGGGGACCGTCGTGGGGG
>JBMOMI010000602.1:0-2423 GCA_049325235.1 Actinomycetota bacterium
GGTGGCTGCCACCAGGCAGCCCAGCGCCGGAGCCGCGGCCGGAGCGCGCCTGCGCACCCACGTAACGACCGCCGCGGTCCGCGATAGTCTCGGGCCACCCGTCTCCGACCGGGGAAGGGACGACCGACCGGCCGCCGCGCCGCGCACCATGGAGGATCCGTGCTCAGCGCATTCGCGCGGGCGTTCAAGACGCCCGACCTGCGGCGCAAGCTGCTCTTCACGATGGCGATCATGGCCATCTTCCGGCTGGGGTCGTTCATCCCGACGCCCGGTGTCAGCTACACCAACGTCCAGGACTGCCTCGAGGGCCTCGACACGACCAACGACCTGCTCGGTCTGGTCAACCTCTTCAGCGGCGGCGCGCTGCTCCAGCTGTCGGTGTTCGCGCTGGGGATCATGCCCTACATCACCGCGAGCATCATCGTGCAGCTGCTGCGCGTCGTGATCCCGCGGTTCGAGGCGCTGCACAAGGAGGGCCAGACCGGCACGGCGAAGCTGACGCAGTACACGCGGTACCTCACCATCGCGCTGGCCGTGCTGCAGTCCACCACCTACGTGGCCGTCGCCCGCTCGGGGAACCTCTTCGGCACCGGTGCGGGCGCGCCGCCGGCCTGCGCCGACGTCATCCCCAACGACTCGCTGATCACGATCCTGCTCATGGTCATCACGATGACCGCCGGCACCGGCCTCATCATGTGGCTGGGAGAGCTGATCACCGAGCGCGGCATCGGCAACGGCATGTCGCTGCTCATCTTCACGTCCATCGCCGCCACGTTCCCGGCCTCGATCTGGGCGATCGGGGAGTCCCGCGGGTTCGACGTGATGGCGCTGGTGATCGCTGTCGGCCTGGTCATCGTCGCCCTCGTCGTCTTCGTCGAGCAGTCGCAGCGCCGGGTTCCGGTCCAGTACGCCAAGCGGATGGTCGGCCGCCGCATGTACGGCGGGACGAGCACGTACATCCCGATCAAGGTCAACATGGCCGGGGTGATCCCGGTCATCTTCGCGTCGTCCCTGCTGTACCTGCCGGCCCTGGTCGCGCAGTTCAACGACCCGACGTCGGACTGGGTCGTGTGGGTGAGCAACGTGTTCACCACCGGCGACCACCCCGCCTACATCGTCATCTACTTCCTGCTCATCGTGTTCTTCACGTACTTCTACGTGGCGATCACGTTCAACCCGGACGAGGTGGCCGACAACATCAAGCGGGTCGGCGGGTTCATCCCCGGCATCCGCGCGGGGCGGCCGACGGCGGAGTACCTCGACTACATCCTGACGCGGGTCACGCTGGCCGGGTCGCTGTACCTCGGCCTGGTCGCGCTGGTCCCGCTGATCGCCCTCGTGCTCGTCGGGGCGAACCAGAACTTCCCGTTCGGTGGCACGTCGATCCTCATCGTCGTGGGTGTCGGCCTGGAGACGGTGAAGCAGATCGAGTCGCAGCTGCAGCAGCGCCACTACGAAGGGTTCCTCCGATGACGCGTCTGGTCCTCCTCGGCTCCCCCGGTGCGGGCAAGGGCACCCAGGCCCAGCGGCTGTCCGAGCGGCTCGACGTCCCGGCGATCTCCACCGGCGACATCTTCCGCCGCAACGTGGCCGAGGGCACGCCCCTCGGTCAGGAGGCCAAGCGCTACATGGAGGCCGGCGAGTACGTGCCGGACGAGGTCACCAACGCGATGGTCGCCGACCGGCTCGCCCAGCCCGACGCGGGCAAGGGCTTCCTGCTCGACGGGTACCCGCGCACGGCCGCCCAGGTGGGCGAGCTCGACCGCATGCTGGCGGAGTCGGGCACCCGGCTGGACGCCGTCGTCGAGCTGACCGCGGACGTCGAGGAGGTCGTCGCCCGGCTGCGGCACCGCGCCGCGACCGAGGGCCGCAGCGACGACACCGAGGACGTCATCCGACGCCGCCTCGAGGTGTACGCGGAGCAGACCGCGCCGCTGACCGACCTGTACTCCGAGCGGGGCCTGCTGCTGCGGGTGGACGGCATCGGCCCGGTCGAGGAGGTCACCGCGAGGATCCTCGCCGCCCTCGACGCCCGGGGCTGAGCGGGGGGTGTTCGGCCGGGAGCGGATCGAGTACAAGACCCGCGAGCAGGTCCTCGTCATGCGCCGCGCCGGGCTGGTCGTGGCGCGGGCGCTGGACGCCGTCCGCGCGGCCCTGCGGCCGGGCGTCACCACCGCCGAGCTGGACGCGGTCGCCGAGGACGTCATCCGCAGCGCCGGAGCCGTGCCGTCGTTCAAGGGCTACCACGGCTTCCCCGCCTCGGTGTGCGTCTCGGTCAACGAGGAGGTCGTCCACGGCATCCCGGGCAGCCGGGTGGTGGCGGCCGGTGACCTCGTGTCGGTGGACTGCGGCGCGATCGTCGAGGGCTGGCACGGCGACGCGGCGTTCAGCGCGGTCGTCGGCGGGCCGCAGGACGCCGACCC
>JBMOMI010000603.1:0-2416 GCA_049325235.1 Actinomycetota bacterium
GGTCGGCAAGCCGTCGTCGTCGCACCTCGGGAGTTTTGTCGTGCCCTCCACGCCCTCGTCCGGTCTCGCCACCCGCAGCCTCAGCCGTCGCCGGGTGCTGCAGCTCGGCGCCCTCGGTGCCGTCGGTCTCGGTGGCGCCGTGGCCGGCTCGCGGCTGCTCGCCGACCCGGCTCCGGTGGGCCCCGGCGCCTCCGCGGTCGAGCTGACCGAGGCCGCGCGCCGGACCACGGGCACCCTGGTGACCAGGACGCTGCGCTGCGGCCCGGCCGCGGTGGACCTGGGAGGGCGCGTGGTGCAGACGTGGGCCTACGACGGCACCCTGCCCGGGCCGGAGATCCGGGTGACCGCCGGGGACGAGCTGCGCGTCCGGCTGGTCAACGAGCTGCCGGACCCGACCACGGTGCACTGGCACGGGCTCGCGCTGCGCAACGACATGGACGGCGTGCCCGGGCTGACCCAGGACCCGGTAGCGGCTGCCGGCACCTTCGACTACGCGTTCGTCGTCCCGCACCCCGGCACGTTCTTCTTCCACCCGCACGTCGGCGTCCAGCTGGACACCGGGCTGTACGCGCCGCTGGTCGTCGAGGACCCGGACGAGCCGGGCGAGTACGACCAGGACGTCGTCCTGGTCCTGGACGACTGGACCCACGGCTGGGGCGACGACCCCGAGCAGATCCTGGACCGGATGCGCCGCGAGGGCATGCCGATGGGCGACATGGGGATGAGCATGGGCGACGCCATGCCCTCGACGAGGCAGCCCCTCGGCACGGACACCGGTGACGTGGCCTACCCGGCTCACCTCGTGGCCGGCCGGCTGCCGCAGGCGCCGTTCACCGTCGAGTCGGCGCCCGGCCGGCGCATCCGCTTCCGGGTCGTCAACGCCGGCAGCGACACCGCCTACCGGTTCGCCGTCGGCGGCCACCGGCTCACGGTCACGCACACCGACGGGTTCGCCGTCCAGCCCGTCGAGGTCGACACCCTGATCCTCGGCATGGGGGAGCGGTACGACGTCGTCGTCACCGCGGGCGACGGGGCGTTCCCGATCGTGGCCGTGCCCGAGGGCAAGGAGGACCCGCACGGGACGGCCGTGCTGCGCACCGCGTCCGGGCCGGCGCCGGACCCCTCGGTGCGGCCGGCCGAGCTGGACGGTCAGCTGCTGGGCTACGGGGACCTGAGGCCCACCGACGCGGCGGCGCTGGAGCCCCGCGACCCCGACCGCGAGCTGCGGCTCGACCTGCAGATGGACGACGGAGGCCGCCGCTGGCTGATCAACGGCGCCGCGTTCGGCGACCACGAGGCGCTGGAGCTCGCCTCGGACGAACGAGTCCGCCTGGTGCTGCGGAACTCCACGATGATGTTCCACCCGATGCACCTGCACGGCCACACGTTCGCCCTGGTCGGCAGGCAGGGGCCGGGGATCCGCAAGGACACCGTGAACGTTCTGCCGATGGAGACGCTGGCGGTCGACCTCCAGGCGGACAACCCCGGCCAGTGGGCGGTCCACTGCCACAACATCTACCACGCGGAGCTAGGCATGATGACCGTGCTCTCGTACGTCGCCTGAGGGACGCGGGATGCCGAAGAAGAAGCCGCAGCAGCGGCCGTCAGGCGGCAGCGCCTTCCATCGCCCCGGCGCCCCGGCGAGCGGCGCCCAGGTGCACCGGCCGGCCCCCCGGCCCGTCCGCCCCTCTCGGCCGGCCGTGACGGTCGACACCCCCGGGTCGGTGGAGGTCACGTCGTTCACGTGCCGGAGCCTGGCGGACGTCGACCCGCAGTCCCTCGGCGTCACCTACTGGTTCGACGCCGCCCCGGACGGCGAACCGTACGCGGTGAGGGTGCTCCTGCAGGGCCGGCTCCGAACAGAGCCGCGCCCGGACGGTGTCACGACCTTCACCCGGGTCGCCACGGTCGAGCGGGTGGTCCCCGGCAGCGGCCGCGTCTCGGTCACCACGCGGATCCCCGGGCTGTCCTCCGGCACCTGGGACGTCACCGCGACTCCGGTGCAGCCGGCGCCGAAAGGCGCCGCGGCACAGTGGGCTCCCTCCCGTGACCCGAGGCTGCCGCGCGGGACGGCGTCCGGGAGCACGGCGTTCGCCCCGGTCATCCGGGTGCGGGCGCCCGGAGTGCGCCTGTGGGCGTGGCCGGCGCTCGTCGGCACCGGAGCGGTGCTGGCCATCGCCGTCCAGAGCCTGCTCGCCGCACGGCTCGGGCTCCCCGTGCCGCGCCTGCTCCTGCTGACCGTCGCCGCGTCGCTTCTCGGCCTGCTCGGCGCCAAGGCCTACTACCTGGCCACGCACCCCCGGGAGCTGCGCAGCGTCCTCACGTCGGGGATGTCCGTCCAGGGCTTCGTCATCGCCGTCCTCGGCCTGCTGGTCGCCGGTTCGCTGGCGCTGGACCTGCCGCTGGGCGCGGTGCT
>JBMOMI010000604.1:0-2411 GCA_049325235.1 Actinomycetota bacterium
GGTGACGAGCGGTGTACGCCGCCGGGTCGGAGGCGGCCCGGCGCGGGGCGGTGCGGTCGGTCTGCGCTGGCACGCCCGAAAGCCTACGGGGAGGCACCGACACACCCGTCCCGGCGCGCCGGGTCCCGTGTCGGGACGGACCCACTCGCCAAGCGGCGATCAGGCGGCATCCGCGTCGCCCCGGCGACCGGAATGTCGCCTGATCGTCGCCGCAGGCGGTGCCCACAGTGGATCACTCGACAGAGCGGTCGTCCTCACAACAGCCGGGGTCACCTGATCGTCGCAGAAGGATGATCAGGTGACGTCCCTCACCCACCCGCCGCTACGCGGTGAGCGAACCGCCGCAGACCTGCACGCGGGAACGCGGCCGCGGTGGTTGACTGTTGGACCTAGCGCACGACTGACGAGAAACGACCCAGACCGAACGAGCAGAACGGAAGGGACGACGTGACCGCTGCTCTCGCGACCACCCCGCTCACCGCGGCCGACCGCTGCGACCGCTGCGGCGCCAAGGCCTACGTGCGCGTCCTCCTGAACTCCGGCGGCGAGCTGCTGTTCTGCGCCCACCACGGGCGCGAGCACGCTCCCCGGCTCCGCGAGATCGCGGCGGAGATCCACGACGAGACCCACCAGCTGGCCTCCACCCCGGCCATCGCGCCGGACGGTGAGCGCTGAGCGCGCCAGCACCGACGACGACTCGGCCCGCCGCCTTCAGGACGGCGGGCTGAGTCGTGTTCGACCTCGGACCCGAGCTCGAGCTCCTCTGCGGCCTCGCGATCGCGCTCGGCATCGTCGGGACGGTCGTGCCGGTGCTGCCCGGCGCCGTCCTCATCGGCGGGTCGGTCCTGGTCTGGGCGCTGCTCGTCGCCCAGAGCGCCGCCGGCTGGGTGACGCTCGCCGTGGTCGTTGCCCTGCTGGCGGCCGGCCAGGTCGTGAAGTACTACACCGCGGGACGGCACCTGACCGCTTCCGGCGTGCCGCGGCGCTCGCTCGTCCTGGCCGGCCTGGCCGCGATCGCCGGATTCTTCGTCGTCCCGGTCGTCGGCCTCGTGCTGTTCTTCGTCGGCGCCCTCTACCTGGCCGAACGCGCCCGGCTGGGCCCCGGGCCCGGCGCCCGGCGCTCCACGGTCACCGCGCTCAAGGCCGTGGGCGTGGCGATCCTGGTCGAGCTCACCGCCGCGCTGCTGGCCGGCACCGTCTGGCTCGTCGCCGCCGTCCAGCTCCCCTGAAACGCGATCATGGGATCCCGCCACCGGAGGGGTGGCGGGATCCCATGATCAGGAGCGTCAGTCGAGGTAGTCGCGCAGCACCTGCGACCGCGACGGGTGCCGCAGCTTCGACATCGTCTTGGACTCGATCTGGCGGATCCGCTCGCGCGTGACGCCGTAGACCTTGCCGATCTCGTCGAGCGTCTTCGGCTGCCCGTCGGTGAGGCCGAACCGCATCGACACCACGCCGGCCTCGCGCTCCGACAGGGTGTCGAGCACCGAGTGCAGCTGCTCCTGCAGCAGCGTGAAGCTCACCGCGTCCGCCGGGACGACGGCCTCGGAGTCCTCGATGAGGTCACCGAACTCGCTGTCCCCGTCCTCACCGAGCGGTGTGTGCAGGGAGATCGGCTCGCGGCCGTACTTCTGGACCTCGACGACCTTCTCCGGGGTCATGTCGAGCTCCTTGGCGAGCTCCTCCGGGGTCGGCTCCCGGCCGAGGTCCTGCAGCATCTGCCGCTGCACGCGGGCCAGCTTGTTGATGACCTCGACCATGTGCACCGGGATGCGGATCGTGCGGGCCTGGTCGGCCATCGCCCGGGTGATCGCCTGCCGGATCCACCACGTCGCGTACGTGGAGAACTTGTAGCCCTTGGTGTAGTCGAACTTCTCCACCGCGCGGATCAGGCCGAGGTTGCCCTCCTGGATGAGGTCCAGGAAGAGCATCCCGCGCCCGGTGTACCGCTTGGCGAGCGAGACGACGAGCCGCAGGTTCGCCTCGAGCAGGTGGTTCTTCGCCCGGCGACCGTCGTGCGCGATCCACTCCAGCTCGCGGCGCGTCTTGGCGTCCAGCTTCTCGCCGGAGTTGAGCTTCTCCTCGGCGAACAGCCCGGCCTCGATCCGCTTGGCCAGCTCGACCTCCTGCTCGGCGTTGAGCAGGGCGACCTTGCCGATCTGCTTGAGGTAGTCCTTCACCGGGTCCGCGGTGGCACCCGCCGTGGCGACCTGCTGCGCCGGGGCGTCGTCGTCGTCCGCGTCCGAGAGGACGATCTCCTCCTCGGCGTCCTCCGGGCCGGGCCCCTCCCCGGCGGCCTCCACCGGGACGACGTCCTCGAGCTCGGCGAGGTCGACGTCCTCGGTGCCCCCGTCGGCGGGCTGGGAGTCGCCGGCGGCCGCGGACGACGTCGCAGCGCCCTTCTTCGCGGG
>JBMOMI010000605.1:0-2410 GCA_049325235.1 Actinomycetota bacterium
ACGCTGGTGCTGGTCGTCACCGGCGCCCCGACCGGGCTCGAGGACGACGCCGACGTGGCGGCGGCGCAGGAGGCCGCGGCCCGGTGGCTGCCGCTGGTGACCGCGATGGACACGTACGCGGGCGGCGCCGTCGTGGGAGGGCCCGCCGAGGCCGCCGCGCCCGGCGGGCTGGTGTCCGCGGTGCGGACCGGTGACATCGCCGACCGGGTCTCCACCGCGGACGCCGTCGACACCCCCGCCGGCCGGGTGCTGGCCGTCTGGGCGCTGCGGGAGCAGCTGTCCGGTGAGGCGGGACACTACGGGTTCTCCGACGGAGCGACGGCCGTGGTCCCCGACCTCGCGGCGGCACCGGCGCCGTGACGTCGCTGGCCACTGCCCTCGTCGCTGCCGCTGCCGCTCGGGCGGCCTGGACGGCGCTGCTCGGGCGCGCTCCGGGCGGCGGCGCCGCCTGGCGGCGGACCAACCACCGCGGCGAGACCGTCACGCTGCTGGAGGGCCCGGCATGGACCGCGGGCGCTCTCACCGGGGTCCTGCTCGCTCCGCTGCCGTCCCGCGTGCGGGCCGGGACCGCGCTCGCGGTCGGCGTGTCCGGCCTGCTGGGCGCGGTGGACGACCTCGCCGGCACCACCTCCGACAAGGGACTACGGGGTCACCTGGGCGCCCTGGCGCAGGGCCGCGTCACCACCGGGGCCGTCAAGGTGCTCGGGATCGGGGCGGCCGGCGTCGCCGCGGCGGGCGTCCTGCTGCGCGGGACGCCGCGTGGCGGGCGGCTCGCGGCCCTGGCCGACACGGTGGTGGCCGGCGGCGTGGTGGCCGGCACCGCGAACCTGCTCAACCTGCTCGACCTGCGCCCCGGGCGCGCCCTCAAGGTGGCGCTGCTGCCCGCCCCGGCTGCGCTCGCCGGCGGGAACGCGGCACCGCTGCTCGCCGCCGCGGCCGGCGCCTCGGCGGCCCTGCTGGGGGACGACCTCGGGGAGCGGGCGATGCTCGGCGACAGCGGCGCCAACGCCGCCGGGGCCCTGCTCGGGTGCGCGGTGGTGACCGCCACGGCGCGCGCCGGGCGGCCCGGCCCGGCGCTGCGGGCGGCGGCCCTGGCCGGGCTCGTCGCCCTGACGCTCGCCAGCGAGCGGGTCAGCTTCACCCGGGTCATCGAGACCACGCCGGTCCTGCGGGAGCTGGACGGGCTCGGGCGCCGCCGGTGAGCCGCCGCGCGCTCGCGGGGACCCTGCTCGGCGGCGCCGCGCTGGTCGCCGTCGTGACGCTGCTGGCGCGCGTCGTCGGCTTCGGCCGGTGGCTGGTCTTCTCCGGCACGGTCAGCGCCCAGTGCGTCGGGACCGCCTACGCCACCGCCAACCAGCTGCCGAACGTGCTGTACGAGGTGGTGGCCGGCGGGGCCCTCGCCGCCGCCGTGGTCCCGCTGCTCGCCGGTCCGCTCGCCCGCGGCGACCGGGCCGAGGCCGACCGCACGGCCTCGGCGCTGCTCACCTGGACGGTCGCGGTGCTGCTGCCCGCCTCCGCGCTGCTGGCGCTGACCGCCGGTCCGCTGGCGGGCGGCCTGCTCGGCGACGAGGACTGCGCCGGGCAGGCGGCGCTCGCGGCCCGGATGCTCGTCGTCTTCGCCCCGCAGGTGGTGCTCTACGGGGTCGGGGTCGTGCTGACCGGCGTCCTGCAGGCGCACCACCGCTTCGGCTGGCCAGCGTTCGCGCCGCTGCTGTCGAGCCTCGTGGTGATCGCCGCGTACGCGGTGTTCGCGACGCTCGCCGACGGCCGCCAGGACGACGCGGCCGGGCTCCCGGCCGGAGCCGAGGCGACCCTGGCGTGGGGCACGACGGCGGGCGTGGCGGCGCTCACCCTGCCGCTGCTGGTCCCGGTGCTGCGGGGCGGCACCCGGCTACGGCCCACGCTGCGCTTCCCTCCCGGCACGGCGCGGCAGGCGGCCGTCCTGGCCGGCGCGGGCGTCGCCACGCTGCTGGCCCAGCAGGCCGCGGTGGTCGTGACGATGGCGCTGGCCAACTCCAGGGGCACGACCGGGTCGTGGCCGGTCTTCCAGTACGTGCAGGCGGTGTACCTGCTGCCGTACGCCGTCCTCGCCGTGCCGCTCGCCACCGTCGCGTTCCCCCGGCTCGCCGAGCACGCCGCGACCGCCAACCGGCCGGCGTTCGCGGCCACCGCGGCCGCCACCACCCGGGCGGTGCTGCTCGTGGCGCTCGCCGGGGCCGCGGTGCTCGCGAGCGCGGCTCCCGCGGTGACCGCGGTGTTCGCCACGCTGGACCGAGGCGAGGTCGCGGTGATGACCCCGGCGCTGGCCGCCGTCGCCCCTGGCCTCGTGGGGTTCGCCCTCGTCGCGCACCTGGGGCGGGCCCTCAACGCCCTGCACCGCGCCCGCGCCGCCGCCGCGGCGACCGCGGCC
>JBMOMI010000606.1:0-2403 GCA_049325235.1 Actinomycetota bacterium
CCCTGTCGTCGCGGGTGCGCGGTCCCGCAGGGTGCTCCGCATGCGGAGCTCGACGGCGGTGGCGCGGACGGTGTGGGCGGTGCTCGTGGCGGTGGGCCTGGTGCTCGGCGTCTCGGCCGTCGGGGTACGGGCGACGGAGCCGGCCGGCGCCGGGCTCCGCGGGCCCGGCTACGCGCACCCGGCCACGTGGCTGGGCAGCTACGCGACGTTCGGCGGCGACCCGTGGGCCTGGTGCGTGGACGCTGGCCGCGCCGTCCCGGACCCTGCAGCGGGCTGGTCGGGCCGCGAGGTCGAGGCACCGGTCCTGGCGTACCTGCTCACCCGGTACGCCAGCGACACCACGCCCGAGAACCACGCGGCGCTGGCGTGGCTGGTGCACACCTCCGGCGAGGTGCCGCACGACCCGCGGACGGCGGTCCCGGCCACGCCGCCGGTGGTCGGCGGCGTGGACCTCGGCCCGCGGGTCGCGGCGCTGCGCGCGGACGCCGAGCGGTACGCCGGGCCCTACTCGGTGCGGGTCGAGGTGTCCGCCGACCCCGGCGGCACCGGGTCGGTGCGCGCGGTCCTGGTCTCCGCGGCCGGGGCCGCAGTGCCCGGCTGGCCGATGACCGTGCGGCTGGACGGTCCGGCGGCGCTCGCCGACGGCAGCCGGCAGGCCAGCGCCACGACCGCGGACGGTGAGCAGGAGTGGCCGCTGACCGTGGCGGAGTCCGGGACCGTCACCGCGACGGTGGCCGTGCGGGCGCCCCGCACGGTGGTGACGCTGCACACGGCGGACCGGGCCGGCGTCCAGCGGGTGGTGACCGCGGCCCCACCGCAGGAGGTGAGCGGGCAGGCCGTCACCGAGGTGGCGCTGCCGTTCTCGCCGCGCGTGGCGACGCGCACCTCGGCCGCGGTGGCGCAGGCGGGCAGCGAGCTGACCGACACCCTGGTCGTCGACGTGACCGGCGAGCGGGGCTGGTCGCCCGGGCACGAGGTCGTCGTCACCTCGACGCTGTGGGGCCCGTTCCCGCGCCGGCCGGGCCGGGCGGCGGCGGTACCGGACGGCGCGCCGGTGGTGGGCCGGGTCGAGACCGTCGTCGGCGGACCGGGGGAGTACGTCACGCCGCCGCTCGTCGTCCCGGGGCCCGGCTACTACGTCTGGACCGAGACGATCCCGCCGGACGAGCGGCAGACCGGGTGGACCGGCGAGTTCGGCGTCGAGGCGGAGACCACCGTCGTGCCCTGGACGCCGCAGGTCTCCACGCAGGCGAGCGACCAGTCCGCCGCAGTGGGCTCCGTGGTCACGGACACCCTGCACGTGTCCGGGCTGCCGGACGACGCGGGATCCGCCGAGGGCGACGACGTCCGGATGGTCGTCACCCTGTTCGGCCCGTTCGCCGAGCCGCCCGCCGACGACGACTGCGGGGACGGCGCACCGGTCGTCGCGCGCCAGGAGCTGACCGCCCGCAACGGGACACTCGTCACCGACGGGTTCGGCCCGCTGCCCGCGCCCGGTTGGTACACGTTCGTGGAGCGGCTCGAGGCGTCGGAGCGGATCGCCGCGCACACCGGGCCGTGCGGTGCGGTCGCCGAGACCGTGCACGTCCCGGCGCCGCCCGCGCCCACGCCACCGGCGCCTCCCGCGCCCACGCCACCGGCGCCTCCGGCGGGGTTGCCGCCGGCTGCGCCGCCACCGGCCCCCGAGCCCCCGACCTCCCTGCGCACACTGCCGCGGACCGGCTCGGCCACGGCCGCGACCGCCGGCGCCGGCGTCGGGCTGCTGGCGTGCGGCGGGGCGATGGCGCGGGCCGGCGGGGCCCGGCGGCCGGCGCGGGGACGGACGGGTGCCGGTCAGCTGCCGACCGGGTGGGTGCCGACGCGGCCGGTCGCCCGGTGGTAGGCCAGCGCGGTGGCGGCGTACCAGGCGGCGATCCCGATGAACAGCCAGCGCGAGTACCCGTCGTCGGGGACGACGAGCACGCCCGCCGCGGCCGCCCCGACGAAGGCGGCGTTGTAGATCGCGTCGTAGAGCACGAACACCCGGCCGCGGAAGGAGTCGTGCACCTCGCGCTGCACGATCGTGTCCACGCTGATCTTCAGACCCTGGGCGGCCAGCCCGAGGAGGAAGCCGCTCGCCACCGCCACCGGCACCGAGATCGTGGCGACGAGCACCAGCTCGGTGGCGGCGGCGAGCACGAGGCAGCCGACGATCCACCCCTGCGGCCCGAGCCGCCGCGTCACGGCCGGCGTGACGACGGCGGCGGCGACGAACCCGGCCCCGGAGGCGGCCACGACCAGGCCGAGCAGGGCCAGCCCGCTCCCGGTGTCGTCCGGCGCCGTGAGGTAGTTGCGCGTGATGAGGATGGTGGCGATGAACGTCGTCGCGTAGGCGAGCCGGTGCGCGCCCACCGACAGCAGTGC
>JBMOMI010000607.1:0-2403 GCA_049325235.1 Actinomycetota bacterium
GTCGGTGGCGCGGCACGCCGACGCCGGCCCGTGGGAGTCGGTGTGGGTCTACGACCACTTCCACACGGTGCCCGAGCCGACCGACGAGGCGACGCACGAGGCGTGGACGCTGATGGCGGCCCTCGGTGCCGCTACCGAGCGAGTGCGCCTCGGGCAGATGTGCACCTGCATGGGATACCGGAACCCCGCCTACCTCGCTAAGGTCGCGGCCACGATCGACGTGATCAGTGGCGGCCGGGTCGAGATGGGGATCGGCGCCGGTTGGTACGAGCACGAGTGGCGGGCCTACGGCTACGGCTTCCCGGGCGCCCGGCACCGGCTGGAGATGCTCGACGAGGGCATCCAGGTCATGCAGCAGATGTGGACGACGGGCAGGGCCACGCTGGACGGCGAGCACGTCCAGGCGGACGGTGCGATCTGCCAGCCGCTGCCGCTGCAGGCCGGCGGAATCCCGCTGTGGGTCGCCGGCGGCGGCGAGCGGCGCACGCTGCGGACCGCCGCCCAGTACGCGGACTACACAAACTTCGACGGCTCTCCTGAGGGCTTCTCGCACAAGTCGTCGGTGCTGGAGCAGCACTGCAAGGACATCGGGCGGGACTTCGGTGAGATCACCCGGTCCGCCAACTACAACGTGGTGATCGGAGAGACCGAGCGGGACGTCGAGGAGCGGCTGGACTGGATCCACGCCCACTACGCCAAGGTCGTCCCCCACCGTGCCGACGAAGTGCGCGAGCAGTTCCGGACGGGGCCGGCGGTCGGGACGCCGGAGCAGGTGGCCGAGACCCTGCTTGACCTTCGCCGTCGCGGGATGACCTACGCCATCTGCTACTTCGTCGAGGCGGCATACGACATGAGCGGGGTGGAGCTGTTCGAGCGCGAGGTTGTGCCGGCTCTCGCACTGGGCTGACCGGAAGTGACCCGCGGGTAGCCTGTGCGGGTGAGCGACTTCGACCTGTTCCGCCTCTCCGAGGACCACGAGGAGCTGCGGGCTGCGCTCCGCGTCGTGTGCGAGGACAAGATCGCGCCGCACGCGGCCGCCGTCGACGAGAGGGGCGAGTTCCCGCAGGCGGCGTACGACGCCCTCCGGGCCAGCGACTTCCACGCTCCCCACATCGCGGAGGAGTACGGCGGGGTGGGTGCTGACGCGCTGGCAACGTGCCTTGTGATCGAGGAGGTGGCACGCGTCTGCGCCTCGTCGTCGCTGATCCCGGCTGTCAACAAGCTCGGCACGATGCCGCTGATTCTCGCGGCGTCGGACGAGGTCAAACAGCGCTACCTGCCTCCCGTCGCGGCGGGCGAGGCGATGTTCTCCTACGGGCTCTCGGAGCGCGAAGCCGGAAGTGACACAGCGTCGATGCGCACCCGGGCGACGAGGGACGGGGACGACTGGGTGCTTTCCGGCCAGAAGTCGTGGATCACCAATGCGGGTGTGAGCGAGTACTACACGGTGATGGCCGTGACGGACCCAGACGGGCCCCGCGGCCGAAATGTCACCGCCTTCGTGCTGCACCGCGACGACGCCGGCTTCACGATGGGTGAGCCGGAGCGCAAGCTCGGCATCAAGGGCTCACCCACTCGGGAGCTGTTCTTCGACCAGGTCCGGGTCGGTGACGACCGTCGCGTGGGTGACGTGGGGGAGGGTCTCAAGATCGCGCTTCGCACCCTTGACCACACCCGGGTGACGATCGGGGCCCAGGCCGTCGGCATCGCCCAAGGAGCCCTGGACCACGCCGTGGCCTATGTCAAGGAGCGTCAGCAGTTCGGTAAGGCGATCGCCGAGTTCCAAGGCGTGCAGTTCATGCTCGCCGACATGGCGATGAAGCTCGAGACCGCCCGGCAGATGGTGTACGTCGCCGCCGCCAAGTCTGAGCGGTCTGACGCGGACCTGCCGTTCTTCGGTGCGGCCGCCAAGTGCTACGCGTCCGACGTCGCGATGGAGATCACGACGGATGCCGTGCAGTTGCTGGGCGGGTCCGGCTACGTCAAGGACCACCCTGTGGAGCGCATGATGCGCGACGCGAAGATCACGCAGATCTACGAGGGCACGAATCAGGTGCAGCGGATGGTGATGGCACGGCACCTGCTCGCCAGGTGACCCAACAGGTAGCGAAGTCCTCGCGAGCTCAAGGACGACCGCGAACCTGCCGACATGGAGACCATGCAGCTGAGATCTTTCACGTTGGGGCATGTGCTCGTGGCGGGGCTCGCAGGTTTGGTGCTCGCGGCATCCTCTAGCCCTGCAGTGGCAAAGGGAGGAAGCGCCGGCGGGACCGGGTCAAACTACTACCTCAACGACTCAACCAGCGGCCAGGCGAACATCGTGATGGCCTACGGAGAGCCCCGGGATGACCTGTACATCGCCGACATGAATGGGGATGGCCGCGACGGGCTCTTGCTACGCCG
>JBMOMI010000608.1:0-2399 GCA_049325235.1 Actinomycetota bacterium
CCGGCGACCGCGACACCGAGCACTTCGCCACGACGCTGCACGCTCTGCGCCAGCTCGGCGACCTGGTCGGTGACACGCGCAACGAGCGTGTGCCGCACCGTGAGGAGGTAGCTCATCACCATGGCGACGCCGCCGACGATCCACGAGAGGACGAGGGCACGGTCCGCGATCATGCCCGCCGGCACGCCGGCGCCGCTGGCCGACAGGGACGGCGCGACACCGATGACGTAGTCGGAGGCGAGCGACATGCCCTGGCCCGACAGCGCGATCGCGATCGCCCCACCCATCGGGGAGAGCCCGGCTCGGATGGCCGCCGGCAGGAGGATCGCCGCGATGAGCGCCAGCGTGGGCGTTGGCCAGAAGAACAGGGAGAACACGTACGTCACGACGAACAGGACGACGTAGGCGACGGGGCCGTTGACCATGAGCCGCCGGAACGGCGCCACCATCCGCCTCTCTGCGCCGATGGCACGCATCGCGGTGAGGAGGGCCGTGATCAGGGCAATGATGAGGAAGATGCTGAACAGCTCCGCCGCCGCGGTCAGACTGGCCCGGAAGACCGACGACAAGCCTGTCGTCACGCTGCCCGTGAAGACGAGCGCCGTGACGAAGGTCGCCGCGACCGCCGGGACGACCACGTTCTTGCGCAACGCCATCACGACGATGAGGGATGCCAGGCCGAGCAGGTAGACCCAGTGGGCTGCGGTGATGTCCATCGAGAACCCTCCTCAACCGGCCTGGACGGAGACGGGGACGTCTTGTTCGTCGCGCTCGCACACCGCCGCGGCGCGTGGAAGCAGGTGGCCCGTGGCCATGGAGTACCCGTAGTCGCGCAGTGGGCCGCGACCGACCTGGTGGAGCGGCAACGCGACGACCCTGTCCCGGAACAGCTGGACGTCGACGCCGGGCAGCAGCTCGCTCAGCGCGAACGCCAGGGGCATGCCGTTCTCGAGGATCTCCGACGCGTGCGAGGAGCCGACGATCACGTTGAGGCCCCGGGCGACGGCTGCGCGCACCAGGGCGGAACCGACGGCAGCGGAGCTGATGCTGAGCACGAGCGTCCCGACGTCCGGGTGCTCGTCCAGCAGCTGGTCCAAGTGCTCTGCACCAAAACCGGTGTGGGGGAAGGCATGCAGGACGGCGTCGCCGAGGGGGCTGCTCGTCGTCCCGTTCAGCACGCGCAGCCCCGGAGCGGTCGCGCTGTCGGCAACCCTGTCGCAGTGGTGCACCAGCTTCTCGGCGCTGAGCACCTGCCGGTCGAGGTCGCGCTCGAGACGCTCCTCCAGACGTGCGAGGACGTCACCCACGGTGTCGACGCCCGGCATCGGACGCCCCACCATGACCACCATGCCGTGGTGCCCCCCGAACGCGGGGTCGATCCGGAACGGCACATGACCATGCAGCTCCGCGATGCCCGGATGAAGCCCGTGGAACGCCTCGTGGCACTCGAGGACGGCGAGGTCGTACAGCGAGAGGTAGTCGGCGAGGCTGACGCCTCCCGAGCTGGCCGCGTCGGCGAGCGGGTGGTGCGCCACGATCGCGTCGACCCCGGTGGCCTGAGCGAGCTCGAGATGGTGCTCCGTCACGGTCATCGCGACGGCGAGCCGGCGGACCACCTTGGCTTCCCGGCCCCAGACCAGGCCCGGTAGCTCGGTCACCGCCTTCCCGGCGATGCCGGAGTCCTTCGTGATGGCCCAGGGGTTACGTCCGTCGACGACGGACGTGATCCGCCCTCCGGTCAGGCCGTCGAGGGCCGACACGACGTCGGCCACAGTGATGGGCTGCTGATGTCTCACTGGCTTCCGCCTTCCGGTCGACCGCCACGCACCGTGCGCGGCGATGGAGCGGCGGAAGCGCGGGAGCTGCCGCCGCTCAGGTCGGCCGCGTGCTCTGTGCGTGCAGCCGACCCCCAGGGCGACAGCTGTCGGGCTCTTCTCGAAGGAAGCTCCGTCGAACCGTTCGTCTCGGTGGTGCTCACCCGGGCGCCGGATCCCGCGATCCAGGCGTTCGAGTGGGAGCATGTGTAGCCGAGGACGGTCCCGGCGTCAACGCTCTCGTCAGGGCCACCCGACTCTCACTACAGTCGCCGGGTGGCCGATCCGCAGGCCGGGGCACCTCGCACGCCCGGGCAGCTGAAGCAGGACATCCTGCGCATCTACAACGCGGTCAACCAGGGGATCGCCGGTGCGGGCGTCAGCCGGCAACGGGTCGACCTGCTGGGCGACCGCATCCTGATCATCGCCCAGCACCAGCGCATCAAGGTCCTCGGCACGCTCGAAGGCCGGTACCCCGAGCTGACCCGCACGGTGGACGTCGCCGTCCTCGACGAGGGCAAGCGCCGGCTGGCCGCCCAGCTCCGCCAGGCACTCGGGCTGCCGGTGCTGGCCGTGCTGAAGGAC
>JBMOMI010000609.1:0-2397 GCA_049325235.1 Actinomycetota bacterium
CATCTCGCGCCGTCGTCCGGCCCCGCATGGGCGACATTGCAGAGACGCCGGCTCGGCACATTGCGAGGGTGCACTGCCCCTCCGTACACGCCGCGATCCGCGGAACCCGACGGTGCGTCCTTCCGCCGCGACGCGGACGCGCCGGCGCTGGACGAGCTGCTTACCGGATCTGCTTGATTTGAGTGCCTGTCGCGCCTTGATCAGCGGAGCGGAACCTGTCAACCTTTCTGAGACACGTTCTTGAGCAAACTACTGAGCCGGCTCCTCCTTCTCGTCGGGCTTGTTGATCCACGCGGCCTCGGGCAGTTCCGGCGGCTCGGGGTGCTTGCGGACGAACCGCTCCGGGGTGGCCAGGTAGGCGGCGTTCAGGACCTGGCCGCGGGCCTCGCGGATCGCGTGGGCGCGGCCGTAGTGGACGTCGGCGGGTGTGTGCAGCCCGATCCCGGAGTGGCGGTGCTCGTGGCCGTACCAGCCGAAGAACCGGTCGCAGAACACCCGGGCGTCCTCGATCGAGCCGAACCGCTCGGGGAAGTCGGGCCGGTACTTCAGGGTCTTGAACTGCGCCTCGGAGTAGGGGTTGTCGTTCGAGCAGTGTGGCCGGCTGTGGGACTTGGTCACGCCCAGGTCGGCGAGCAGGAACGCGACCGTCTTCGACGCCATCGACGAACCGCGGTCGGCGTGCAGGGTCAGCTGGCCGCGGTCGATCTTCTGCTTGCGGACGCTCTCGGAGATCAGCCGCTCGGCCAGGATGTCGGACTCCCGGGAAGCGACCATCCAGCCCACCGGGTAGCGGGAGAAGATGTCGAGGATCACGTAGAGGTAGAACCAGGTCCACTTGACCGGGCCGCGCAGCTTGGTGATATCCCACGACCACACGCGATTCGGGGCGTCGGCGACGAGTTCGGGCTTCACCTTGGCCGGGTGTGTGGCCTGCCGGCGCCGGTCCCCGGTCTCCCCGCGCTCGCGCAGCAGCCGATACATCGTCGACTCACTGCACAGGTAGGTGCCTTCGTCCAGCAGCGTCGCGTACACGGTCGCTGGTGCGGTGTCGGCGAACCGCTCCGAGTGCAGCACCTCCAGCACCCTCGCGCGCTCGGCCTGGGACAACGCCCGCGGCTGGACCTGCCGGGCCCGCGGGAGTGCCGGCTCCACCACCGGGTCAATGCCAGGCTGGACGGAAGTAGGCTCGGTCTGCTCGCGCACCGGGTTGGCCCGGTAGTAGGAGGCCCGGGACAGGCCGACCGCCTCGCAGGCGGCCTTCTTCCCGACCAGCGGCACCAGTTCATCCACCGCGTCATCGAGCGCGGTGGCGATCATCGCGCTCATCTCGCCCGGTCCTCGTCGGTTCCGCTGCCAGTGGCGAGCTGTTCCAGCAGCGCGGAGAGCTTTCCCTGCACCTCGATCACCCGCCGAGACGTGTCCAGCTCGGCCTCGAGCTTGGCGACTTGGGCCTTCAGCCGGGCGTTCTCCCGCTCCACCGGGTCCGCCGGCGGCCGGCCCCGGGTCTTGCCCAGCGCCTCCAACGCGCCCTTGTCACGCTGCTTGCGCCACTCGCTGATCAGCGAGGTGTACAGCCCCTCCCGCCGCAGCAGGGCACCCTTGCCGTCCCGGTCCAACGCGTCATACTCGGCGAGGATCTCGGCCTTGTACTTCGCGGTGTACGTCCGGCGCTTGGCCCGCTCAGGCACCTGCGGGTCGGGCACCTCCTCCATCCGCACAGCATTCCCCAGCGGGACTGCCATCGTGCTGGTGGTCATCAAACCTCTCTCCGTATCTCGCCCTCATCAGTCGGTAATTCCTACCGGATGGGGTGTCTCAAGAGAGGTTGACAGAGAGGGCAACTGGCAGGTCGAGATTGCGCAGGAATCGGGGCCGTACTGTGAAACATGCTCACCGACACGCTCGACGCGCTGAGGCCCCAGTTCCAGAGCCGGCGGCCCCACGGAGATTTCCTCCGCGTCTCCACTGCGTTCGAGGACGTGACGGCTCTCGCCCAGCTACATTCGATCTACGAAGCTGCAGCGATGTTCAAACCCTCGGAGAACTCTCCCGACGATCTCAGGCTCATCTGCGCTGCCGGGCGGACCGCGGACGCGCTCCACCGCAGTCTCGTTGAGGCGGCATGCCGCGCCTTAACAGTGCTGCTGCACGAGGTCTTCGGCCGGCCAGGCCGCGAGATCAACACAACGCGCCTCGTCGAAAAACCAGACGCGGCGATCCTCGTCGAGCGCGTCGCGTGGTCCCAGCTGTACTGCCTTACCGTGTTCCGAAACAAGATCGTGACCCATCACGACGTGCCACGGATGGGAGGGAGCATCACCGATCCGGATGGCACCCGGAGACTCTCACCGCTACCGCGGGACTTCCACATTGCGGACGCGGATGCGATTGCCCTGT
>JBMOMI010000610.1:0-2394 GCA_049325235.1 Actinomycetota bacterium
TCGAAGACCACCAGGTCACCCTCGACCCGCACGTGCTGCTTCTCGATGGTCGCGAGGCCGTAGCTCCCGTTCGACTCGGCGTACGACTCGCCACCGATCCGGAAGAAGCCGAGGTCCAGCAGCCGGAAGGCCGCCGCCAGCGCGCGCTCTCGCGGCATCCCCTCCAGGCACAGGTGCTCGCGGACCCGCTTGCGCGCCCGCGGCAGCCGGGCCGCGACCTCGAGCACCCGGTCGTGCTTGGCGGCGTCGCGCTTCTGGCGCCAGACCGGGTGGTAGAGGTACTGGCGCCGGCCGGCGTCGTCCGTGCCCACCGCCTGGATGTGCCCGTTCGGGAGCGGGCAGATCCACACGTCCCGCCACGCCGGCGGGATGACGAGCTCCTTGCAGCGCGCGGCGTGCTCGGCGGGGAGCCGCCTGCCGGCCTCGTCGAGGTAGACGAAGCCCTTGCCGCTGCGCCGCCTGGTCCAGCCCGGGCTGTTCGGCGACACCGTCCGCAACCGTGGCACGCGAGTGATCGTGGGGCACGCCCGGGAGACGCGCACGCCGACGTGGACGCCGTTGCCGCCCGCGGATCAGACCCCGGTCGGCTCCGGGCCGACCTCGAACCACACGGTCGTGCCGCCGTCCGACCGGTTCGAGCCCCAGGCCCGGGTGAGTGCGTCGACGATGAGCAGGCCCCGGCCGCCGACGTCGTCGGCGTCCGGCACCTGGACCCGCCGCACCGGGGAGTCGGTGCCGCGGTCGGTGACCTCGACGCGCAGGCCGTCCGGCTCCAGGCGCAGGTCGACGCGTACCCCGGTACGAGCGTGGACGACCGCGTTCGTGACCACCTCGGAGAGGGCCAGCTCCGCAGCCTCCACGGTCGCGGCGTCCAGCCCCCACTGCTCGGCCTGCCGGCGCAGGAACCGGCGGCCCGCCCGGGGCGCCACGGCACCCGTCGGCAGCACCGTGGACGCCGCGCCGTCCCCGGTCGCGTCCAGGGCGTCCGGCACCTGCTCGGTGCGGGCGTGCAGCACCCGGTGCAGCGCCCGCGCCGTGTGCTCCGCGAAGCGCAGAAGAGCGTCGTCCAGCACCGGCGCGAAGGCACCCGGCCGGTCCGCTGCGACGAGCAGCGCCCCCAGGCGCTCGTAGCCGACCTCCAGCGGGACGGCGGCCAGGGCTCGGGTGCCCAGGGCCTCCTGCCGCTTGCGCAGGTGCGGGTAGGACGCCTGCAGCTCGTCCAGGTCCTGCAGGACCACCGGTCGGCCGGTGAGCGCGGCCTTCGCCAGCGGGACGTCGGCCAGGGCGTCGATCTCGCACCACGCCAGCGGCCCCGGCCCGAGGCTCTCCGAGGGGACGAAGTCGAGCCGGCGGCCGGCCGCGGACGCGACGGCGATCGCCACCCGCGGCACGCCGTCCACGGCGGCCAGGGCACGCAGGCTCACGCGGGCCACGTCGTCGACGCTGCCGGCGTCGTCCAGGGCCCCCGCGCGCTCCGCCAGGCAGCGCCACGGCACGTGGTCCGGCATGGGTCCACGGTAGACAGACCTCTCGTAAGGCACCATGACCGCGTGGTGGACGCCGGCGAGTCCGCTCTGCTCAGGGCGCGGGCGATGGTCCTGCACGACCTGGCGGCCCGCGGCGCCGGGGAGCCGGACTTCGTCGACCTCGTCGAGGACGTCGTCGCGGACCGGCGCTGGTGGGTGCGCGAGTGGCCGGAGGGTGCGGACTACGTGGCGGCCATGGTCGCCCAGGACGTGCAGGACCGGCTGCTGGAGACCGAGGGCCGGTGGCCGACCTGCCCGGTGCACCAGGACGAGCCGATGCAGGTGGACCCGCCGCTCGCGGAGGCGCCGTGGTGGGTGTGCGAGCGAGGGTGCGGCCGGGTCGCCCCGCTCGGGGCGCTCCCCTCCGAGCCGGCGACCTGATCTCGAACCTCCGCCAGGCGACCTCCGGCAGGTGCGGATCGGCGCCGGCTGGGTAAGGGGCACCACGTGAGCAGAACGACCACGCGCAGGCGCGACTCCGAGAGCCGCGCGGTTCCGGGCGCCGACGCCCGCCGGCCGTCCGAGGTCCCCCGACAGGGCTGGCTGCAGATCGCCAAGCGGGCGTGGGCGGAGGCGAAGGCCGACCAGGTGCCGCTCCTCGCGGCCGGCGTCGCGTTCTTCGCGTTCCTCTCGCTGTTCCCGGCGCTGGTGGCCCTGGTGATGCTGTACGGCCTCGTGGCGGACCCGCAGCAGGTGCAGCGGCAGATCGAGTCGTTCGCCTCCGCGCTGCCGTCCGACGCCCAGACGCTGCTGAAAGACCAGATGGAGGCGCTGACCAGCACCTCGCAGCAGTCCCTCGGTGTCGGGCTGGTGATCGCGCTGGCGGCGGCCCTGTGGAGCGCCTCGGGCGGCGTGGGGCAGATGATGA
>JBMOMI010000611.1:0-2380 GCA_049325235.1 Actinomycetota bacterium
GGCCGGCCGGCCGGGTCTCGGCCTCCTGCCCGGCCCGGTCGGGGGCCGGGGTGGTGCGGTGACCCCACGGCGCGAGCTGCTCGGCGAGCTCGCCCGGGCTGCGGGGGCCGTCGTCGTGCGGTCCGAGCGTGACCGTGCACAGGGTGTCCAGGTCGTTGGGCACCCCGGGCACCAGGTCGGCCGGCGGCGCCGGCTGCCCACCGACGAGCGGGGCCGCGGCCACGCCGTCCACCGCCCCGAACGGCCAGCGCGCGGTCAGGCCGGCGTAGAGCAGGGCGACCAGGCGCACGGCGTCCTCCCGCGCCGCGGCGGGCCCGTCGGCGGTGTCGACGCCCTCGGGGGTGAGCGTGGCGTCGACACCGAGGCCGACGACCTTGACCCCGTCGTCGGGGGTGAGGACGAGAGAGGCCGGCGTCAGCCGACCGTGGTGCAGGCCGGCAGCGTCCGCTCGGTCCAGTGCCCGGCTGACCTCTCCGACGAGCGCCCTGACCCGCTCCGCGGGGAGCGGCCCGCGCTGCAGCCGGGTGGCCAGGGACTCGCCGGTCGCGAACTCCCAGACGATGTACGACACGTCCGAGCCGGGCTCGGTGCCGACGTCGAGGACGCGCAGCAGCCGCGGGTCCTCCACCACCGAGACGCGGCGGGCCGCGTCGAGCGCGTCCGCGGCGAGCGGCGCATCGACCAACCGGACGCCGACCGGACGGTCCAGCATGACGTCCACGGCGCGCCACATCGCCGTGTGCTCGGCGGCGTGCAGCCGTTCCTCGAGGCGGTAGCGGCCCGCCAGGGTCGTCCCGTGCCCCACGCCGTCCAGGTCGGTCACCTCCGTGCTCGCCGCGCGGCCGCCTGCCGCGCGGTCCCCATGCTAGGCGGGACCGCAGCGTGCGCCCGGGACCGTGCCCGGCGGGCCGGGCACGCCGGTCAGGGCAGCGGCCGGCCGGTCACGGTGGCGCGGACCCGCGCCCAGTCGGCGATCCAGGCGACCCGGTGGACGACGAACGTCGTCGCCTCGCGGGCCACGGTGAGGCGGACGCCGCCGTCGGGCAGCGCCTCGAACGCCTCCGGCGGCACCTCGTTGAGCGGGTTCGCCTCGGCGGCGGTCGTCACCGCGGCGGCGTACGCGGCCTGGACGTCGCCGCTGCGGGAGACCTCGGTGCTCGCCTCCCGGGCGGCCAGCGCGCCGGCGTCCTCCACCGCGAGCCGGGAGACGCCGATCGAGATCGCGTCGAACGCGAGGACGCCGACCAGCCCCACGACGACGACGATCTTGGTCAGCCAGCCGACGACGATGCCGCCGTCGTCCCGGCTCCGCAGGCGCCGCAGCTCCACCATGGCGTGCATGTCGGCCGCGCCGGGCCCGCCCTTGAGCGGTCAGCGCGTCCGAGGAGGTCGGGCGAGGCGTCGCCCGCCGGGCAGCCGCCGCAGCAGGCCGTCGAGCTCGTCGACGTGGAGCACGCGGAGCCCGGCCAGGTACGTGACCGTGATCGCGCTGCCGGCGACGGCGGCGGTGAGCAGGGCGCCGCTGCGGCTGCCCCACGTGATGCCCGACATCAGCTCCGAGACCCCGGCCCCGACGGCGGCCGCGAGCACTCCGGCGACGAGCAGCCGGACGTGGGTGCGCACGACCCGGCGGGAGTCCAGCCCGGAGAGCCGCCGCCGCAGCAGGGCGGCAGCGGTCAGGGCGCCGGCGACGTGGCCGGCGCTCATCGACAGCGCGACGCCGACGATGATCGCCCGGGGGGAGAGCAGCCACAGGGACAGCACGTTGCCGGTCGACCAGACGCCGACCACGACGAGCTGGACGACGAACGGCGTGCGAGCGTCCTCGAACGCGTAGAACGCGCGCTGCAGCAGGTAGGAGGCGCTGAACGCGGTCAGGCCCAGCGCCATCGCCGCCGCGACCCGGCCGATCGCCTGCGCCTCGGCGTCGGACGGCGCGTCGCTGATGAGCCGCCCGGCCGGTCCGGCGAGGACCACCAGGCCGGCCGTGGCGAGGACGGAGGCGACCCCGAGCAGCCGCAGGCCGCCCGAGACGTCGCGCCGCACCGCGGCGACGTCGTCCTCGGCGGCGGCGTTGCTCATCCGCGTGAACAGGGCGGTGACGACCGAGACCGCGACGAGCGAGTGGGGCAGCATGAACAGCAGGAAGGCCAGCGTCCACGCCGCCATGCCCGGGGCCTGGGCCGCCAGTGCGGGAGGCTGGTCCTTGGTGGCCTCACGGACGGTGGCGGCGGCGTTGGTCACCAGCAGGAAGCCGGCCTGCCCGACCAGGACGGCCGCGAACGTCCACGACGCCACTCGGCGCGCGGAGCCCAACCCCATGCCCCGCCACCCGCGCCGCGGCGTGAACCGGAAGCCGCTGCGCCGCAGGGGAACCAGG
>JBMOMI010000612.1:0-2374 GCA_049325235.1 Actinomycetota bacterium
GGCCCCGGACGTCCGCGCCCTCCAGGCGCTGCAGGAGCGCCTCCACCGCCTTCCGCGGGCCCTCGGCCACCACCTCCACCCGGCCGTCGTCGAGGTTGCGGACGTGGCCGACGAGCCCGAGCTCGAGCGCCTGGGCCCGGGTCCACCAGCGGAACCCGACGCCCTGGACCCGTCCCCGGACGAAGGCCGTGAGCCTGACGCGGTCGTCGACGTCGCCCATCGCCGGACGACCCTAGCGGGCGATCACCAGCGGGCGTGCCTCGGTCGGGGCTGGCAGCGGGGGCACGTGAACGAGGAGCGGTTCATGAAGGCGTCGCGGCGCACCGGCGTCCCGCACCGGGGGCACGGCCGCCCGGCCTGCCCGTAGACCGCGAGCGAGCGGTCGAAGTAGCCGCTCTCGCCGTTGACGTTCACGTACAGTGCGTCGAAGCTCGTGCCTCCCTGGTGCAGCGCCTCGGTCATCACGTCCCGGACGTCGTCCAGCAGGCGCACGGCGGCCGGGCGGGTCAGGGTCTCGGTCGGCCGGGCGAAGTGCAGCCGCGAGCGCCACAGCGCCTCGTCGGCGTAGATGTTGCCGACCCCCGACAGCAGGGTCTGGTCGAGCAGCGCCCGCTTGATCCCGGTGCGGCGTGAGCGCAGGCGTCGCACCCAGCCGGCCGTGTCCAGGTGCGGGTCCAGCGGGTCACGGGCGATGTGGACGACGTCCGGCGGCAGGTACGGGGACGACGGCCGGCCCGACCCTCCGGTGCCGGCGGGCAGCCCGTCGGGCGTGGCGAGCAGCGGGACGACGGACATCCCACCGAACATGCGCTGGTCGACGAACCGCAGCTCGAGGGGGTCGGCGCCGGGCGCCTCGGTCGTCGCCCGGACCCGCAGGTGGCGCTCGTCCGGCGTGCCCGGCCGCTGCAGCAGCAGCTGCCCGCTCATGCCGAGGTGGCCCAGGAGCGCCTCGCCGGAGTCGAGCTCGAGCCACAGGTACTTGCCGCGGCGGACGGCGTCGAGAACGGTCACGCCGGCCAGCCGGTCGGCGAAGTCGGCCGCGCCGGCGACGTGCCGGCGCACCGGCCTGGGGTGCAGCACCTCGACCGCGGTGACCCGCCGGCCGGTGAGCCAGCGGGCCAGGCCGCGGCGCACGACCTCGACCTCGGGCAGCTCCGGCACGGGTCAGCCGGCGTCGGCGAGCGCGTCCCGGTGCTCGGCCCGCAGCGCGCGCCAGGCGGTGGCCGCCGCCTCCTGCTCGGCCTCCTTCTTGCTCCGCCCGGTCCCGCGGCCCCAGGCCACGTCGCCGACGACGGCGGCGGCGTGGAAGGTCTTCTCGTGGTCGGGACCCTCGGCCTCGACGGCGTACTCGGGAACCCCGAGACCGAGGGTCGCGGTGAGCTCCTGGAGGCTGGTCTTCCAGTCCAGCCCGGCGCCGAGGGTGACCGACGACTCCAGCAGCGGGTCGACGAGCCGGTGGACCAGGGCCCGCGCGACGTCGATGCCGTGGTCCAGGTAGGCGGCCCCGATCACGGCCTCGAGCGTGTCGGCGAGGATCGAGGACTTGTCCCGGCCGCCGGTCGTCTCCTCACCGCGGCCCAGCCGCACGTGAGCGCCCAGGTCCAGGCCGCGCGCGACGTCCGCGAGGGCCCGCATGTTGACCACGGCCGCGCGGAGCTTGGCGAGCTGTCCCTCCGGCAGGTCGGGGTGCCGCCGGTAGAGCGCGTCGGTGACCACGAGGCCGAGCACGGCGTCGCCGAGGAACTCGAGCCGCTCGTTCGTGGGCAGGCCGCCGTGCTCGTAGGCGTAGGAGCGGTGCGTCAGGGCACGCTCGAGGAGCCGGGGGTCGATCGCCAGCCCCAGGCGGCGCGTCAGCGCGCCGAGCGCCTCGTCCGTGCCGGTCACCCCGCCGCCCGGACCGCTCAGAGGTCCTTGACGCGACGGCCCTTGTACTCCAGGTACAGCGGCGTGCCGTCGGCCCCGCTGACGACCTTGGCCTGGTGGGGCCGCACGTACACGACCTGCCCGTTCTCGACGGTCGTCGACAGCGGGGTCGGCTGCGCCTTCCACTGCGACCGGCGGTGCCGGGTGTTGCTGCGGGAAACCTTCCGCTTCGGAACGGCCACGTCTACTTCTCCTCTTCGTTCGTCGCGCCGGCCGGTGCGTCGCCGGCCAGGCCCTGCAGCGCCGCCCACCGGGGGTCGACGACGTCGTGGTGGTGCTCCGGGTCGTCGGCGAGCCGGGCGCCGCAGAGCGAGCACAGCCCGGGGCACTCCGGGGAGCACACCGGCTGGAACGGCAGCGCCGGCACCACCGCGTCCCGCAGCACGGGCTCGACGTCGATGAGGTCACCCTCGAGCTCGCGCAGGTCGTCCTCGTCGCCCGCGGGCGCGCG
>JBMOMI010000613.1:0-2372 GCA_049325235.1 Actinomycetota bacterium
GAGACCTACTGCGAGAACCCCGCCGAGGCACCCGCCCCCGGTGGTGGCGGCGGTCTGGGTGCGGACGGCGGGATGGCCGACTACATGCTCGTCCCGGCCGCCGAGCGGCACCTGCTCCCGCTGCCCGAGGGTCTGGAGCCCGCGCACGCCGCGTGGTGGGGTCTGGGTCATGGGGTCTGGGTAGGGCCGCGGTCCTGCGGCCACCCTCGCCGCAGTTCTGCGGCCAGGGGTAGCCGCATCCGTGCGGCCACCCCTGCGGAGGCCGCGGGTAGCCGCAGATGTGCGGCCAGCCTCCTCGACCCCCACGGTGGCGTCCTGCCTGGCGACGGGGGACGGCGGTGAGGTGCGGACGTGGTAGCGGTTGGACCGGTACTGGCGGCCGTCGTGACGGTGCTCGACCCGCACCAGGCCGGTCGACTGCAGCTCGCGCAGGGCCCGGTCGATCGAGTCGACCGACCGGTGCAGCCGGCGCCCGAGCAGCGCCCGGGAGGGCATCCGGGTGCCCGAGGTGTTCCCGAACCGCAGCAGCATCGAGTACACCCGGAACGCGGCGTCGGAGATCTCGGCGGTGATCACCCACTCTCCGACGATCGCGAACCCGGGGTCCTCGACCACGAGGGTGCCGGCGTCGCCGAGATCGTCATCCGCGGCACCGCCGGGGCGAGCGCCGGGTGGGTCGTTGGAAGACATGACAGGACTCCCCTGGGTGGAGGAGGGCAGACAAGGCCGCGCGCTGGCAGCGCGCTAGGAAATGCAGCGGATCTGCACGAAGGAGCCGGCACCAGGCGGGCCAACCGTCAGGCGCCAGGTGACCTAAGCCGCAGGTCAGCGGCCTAACGCCCAGATCGCGGCAGCAGCCGGACGACGCCCAGGCTGCCTACGGATCAGAAGGTTAGGGGTTCGAGTCCCTTCGGGCGCGCGTCGTGTTGAGACAGCGACCCGATGCCCGCCCTGGTGGCGGGCATCGTGCTTTCAGGTCGCGGCGCCGGTGCCGGGCCGCCAAGGGAGGCGCCCGGTGTGGGCGGAAAGTCGAATCGGCGTCGCACGGCAGGGCACTCGCACCGGTCCGCCGTCACGGCAGCACTAGGGCCGACCCGCGTGCGCCGGTGGCTTCACGCGGGGGAGGCGGCCTCGAGCGCGACGGCTGCGTGAACGAGCGAGGCGTGCGTGAGGGCCTGCGGGTAGTTGCCCAGGTGCTCGCGGGTGGTCGGGTCCATCTCCTCCCCGTAGAGTCCGAGCGGCCCTCCGAGGGTGCAGAGCTCGTCGAACAGCTGGGCCGCGTCGTCCCGCCGACCGGTCAGCGCGAGGGCCTCGACGAGCCAGAACGAGCAGGGCAGAAAGGCGGCCTCGCCGCCGGGGAGCCCGTCGGTGCCAGGTACGTAGCGGTAGACCAGCGGCCCGGCGCCGAGCCGGGCGCGGACGGCGTCGACCGTGCCGCGCGCTGGCGGGCTTCCTGGCGGGTCGAATCCGAGACGGGGCAGCAGGAGCAGCGCGGCGTCCACGTCGGCGCTGCCGTAGGTGGCCGTGTAGGTGCCGGCGGCCGCGTCGTAGCCCTTCTCGCGGACGTCGGCGGCCAGGGCGTCGCGATGCCGAACCCACCGGTCGAGGCGGCCCCGCGGACGAGTCCGGCGGCCCACGGCGATGTGAATCGCGCGGTCGAGGGCCAGCCACGCCATGAGCTTGGAGTGGACGTGGTGGGCCTGGGGGCCGCGCTTCTCCCAGATCCCGGCGTCCGGAAGGCGCCAGGCGGTGGCGACGTGGTCCGCGAGCGCCGCCATGGTCCGCCAGGTCTCCGGATACAACGGGTGCCCGGCCTCCTGCAGGCGCCAGGCACCTTCCAGCACCCAGCCATAGCCGTCGAGCTGGTGCTGGGCGCTGGCGGCGTTGCCGCGACGGACCGGGCGGGAGTCCGCGTAGCCCGGCCAGTCGTCGAGAACGTGCTCGGGCGGCCCCGGCTGCCCGAGGAGCGTGAACAGCACCGCCAGCCTCGGTCGGGTAAGGCGAGTGGCGTGCAGCAGCCAGAACATGAAGGCCCGGGCCTGCTCGGGCTGCTCGGCGGCGAGGAACGCCGTGATGCCGAGCGAGGCGTCGCGAGGCCAGGCGAAGCGGTAGTCCCAGTTGCGTGTCCCACCGACGAGCTCGGGCAGCGACGTCGTGGGTGCGGCCACGGGCGCACCCGAGGGGGAGTAGGTGAGCAGCCTCAGGGTGATGAGGCTGCGGGTGACGGCGTGCCGGTGCTCCGCTGGGACGTGCAGGCGGGAGGACCACGCGGCCCAGCGCTGCTCGTCGTCGTGCGCGACGGCCGCGGCCCGGTCGGCCGGGACGACGACCAGGGGACCCCGGCGCGGCGCGGCCCGCCCGACGGTGAGCTG
>JBMOMI010000614.1:0-2370 GCA_049325235.1 Actinomycetota bacterium
CGTCTCGCACGCGCTCGACGCTACGGGCAGCATGAGCGCCGTGCACCCCGTCGACGCGCTGCGCCGCATCGCCTTCCTCCTGGAGCGGGCGCAGGCGCCGACCTACCGGGTGCGCGCCTTCCGCACTGCCGCGCTCACCCTCGCCCCCCTGGACGACGACGAGCTCGCCTCGCGCGTCCGGTCCCGGTCGCTCACCGACCTGCCCGGCGTCGGCCCCACGACGGCCAGGGTCGTGACGGAGGCGCTGGCCGGCGGCACGCCGTCCTACCTGGAGAAGCTGCAGGCCGAGGCCGGCCCCCTGGCACCCGGCGGGGAGGAGCTGCGGGCGGCGCTGCGCGGGGACCTGCACACCCACAGCGACTGGAGCGACGGCGGCAGCCCGATCGAGGAGATGGCCGTCACCGGGCTCGAGCTGGGCCACGAGTACATGGCGCTGACCGACCACTCGCCGCGGCTGACGGTCGCGAAGGGCCTGTCGGCCGCACGGCTGGAGAGACAGCTGGACGTCGTCGCGCGCCTGGGCGAGCAGCTCGGCGGCTTCCGGCTGCTCACCGGCATCGAGGTCGACATCAACGAGGACGGCACGCTCGACCAGACCGACGAGCTGCTCGGCCGGCTCGACGTGGTCGTCGCCTCGGTGCACTCCAAGCTGCGCAGCGAGCCCGGGCCGATGACCGCCCGGATGCTGGCGGCGATCGAGAACCCGCACACCGACGTCCTCGGGCACTGCACCGGCCGGCTGGTCACCGGCGGGCGCGGGACGCGGCCGGAGTCCCGCTTCGACGCCGAGGCGGTGTTCGCGGCCTGCGCCGCGCACGGCGTCGCCGTCGAGATCAACTGCCGCCCGGAGCGCCTCGACCCGCCGCGGCGGCTGCTGCGGCAGGCCGTCGAGGCCGGCTGCCTGTTTGCCATCGACACCGACGCGCACGCGCCCGGGCAGCTCGACTGGCAGGCCTACGGGTGCGCGCGGGCGGTCGAGTGCGGCGTGCCGCCGGAGCGGGTCGTCAACACGTGGCCCGTCGAGGAGCTGCTGGCGTGGACGTCGCGGCGGGACTGACGCCGGCTCAGTCCTCGGGGTACCCCTCGGGGTTGGCTGACTGCCAGCGCCACGTGTCGGCGCACATCTCGTCGAGGCCGAGCTTCGCCGTCCAGCCCAGCTCGGCCTCGGCCTTGGCGGGGTCGGCGAAGGACGCGGCGACGTCACCGGGACGCCGGTCGACGATCTCGTAGGGGATGTCGCGGCCGCTGGCGCGGCGGAAGGCCTCGACGACCTCGAGCACGCTGTGCCCGGCGCCGGTGCCGAGGTTCCAGGCGTGGCAGCCGCCGCGGTCGGCGAGCGCGTCGAGCGCGGCGAGGTGGCCGGCGGCGAGGTCGACGACGTGGATGTAGTCGCGCACGCCGGTGCCGTCGGGGGTGTCGTAGTCGCCGCCGAACACGTTCAGCTTCTCGCGGCGTCCGACCGCGACCTGGGCGATGAACGGCACGAGGTTGTTCGGGATGCCCTGCGGGTCCTCGCCGATGCGGCCGGAGGGGTGCGCTCCGACGGGGTTGAAGTAGCGCAGGAGTGCGACGCGCCAGCGGTTGTCGGCGACGTGGACGTCGCGCAGCACCTGCTCGATCATCAGCTTCGACCAGCCGTAGGGGTTGGTGGCGCTGAGCGGGAAGTCCTCGCGGATCGGCACGCTCTTCGGCTCGCCGTACACGGTGGCGCTGGAGGAGAACACGATCGTGCGGCAGCCCGCGGCGTCCATCGCGCGGACGAGGTTGAGCGTGCCGCCGACGTTGTTGCGGTAGTAGCGCTCCGGCTGGGCGACGGACTCGCCCACCGCCTTGAGCCCGGCGAAGTGCACCACGGCGTCCGGCCGCACCTCGGCGAGCAGGTCGGTGACCGCCTGCTCGTCCAGCAGGTCGACGACGCGCAGATCGGCCGTGCGGCCGGTGATCTCGTTCACCCGCTGCACCGCCGCGCGCTTGGAGTTCGACAGGTTGTCGAGGACGACGACCTCGTGGCCCGCCTCGAGCAGCTGGACGACGGTGTGGCTGCCGATGTACCCGGCGCCGCCGGTGACGAGGGTGCGCATGACGCCCACGCTACCGGCGCCCCCCACCGTCAGGCGGCGAGGCGGGACGTCACCTCGGCGAGGCGCCGCCCCTGGTGCCGCGCGGCGTCCAGCACGGCGTCGGACGGCGGGGCGCCCTCCTGGCCGGTGGCGTGCGACGTGCCGTACGGGTTCCCGCCGCCAGCGAACACGGCCGGGTCGCTGTAGCCGGGCGCCACGACGATCGCGCCGAAGTGGTACATCGTGTTGTAGAGCGCCAGCAGCGTGGACTCGTTGCCGCCGTGCGGGTTCATCGCGCTGGTGAACCCGG
>JBMOMI010000615.1:0-2365 GCA_049325235.1 Actinomycetota bacterium
CTGCGCCGCCGGTGCCCAGTCGGTCGAGACGTACGCCCCCGGCCCGCGCGGCAACGGCAACGCCGTGCCGCCCGGTCACGCCGACCCGGCGCAGGCACTCGGCCTGCCCGACCCGTCCGAGGACCGGACGTACTGGACCACGCTCGGTCTCGGCGGGGAGCTGACCCTGGAGTTCGCCGTCCCGGTGCGGGACGCCGAGGGGGCCGACCTGCGCCTCGTCGACGTCGCGGACGGCGCCAAGGGGCGCGCGGACGCCGCCGAGGTCTCGGTATCGACCGACGGCGCAGCCTGGACGTCGCTGGGTGTCGTGACCGGCACCGGTGAGGTCGACCTCGCCGGCACCGATGCTGTGCGGTTCGTGCGCCTCGTCGACGCGACCCCGGACGCCGGTCCGCCGGCGACCGACGGCTACGACCTGGACGCCGTCCAGGTGCTCACCGGCTGCGGCTGACGCGAGCCCGCCCGGCAGGATGGGCGCGTGACGCTGCGGATGGTCGCCACCGACCTCGACGGGACGATCGTGCGGCGCGACCACAGCGTCTCGCCCCGCACGGTGGCGGCGCTGCGGGCCGTCGCCGCCGCGGGCGTGGACGTCGTGTTCGTCACCGGCCGCCCGCCGCGGTGGATGGCGCCGGTCGTCGAGGCGACGGGTCATACCGGGACGGCGGTGTGCGCCAACGGTGCGCTCGTCTACGACCTCGGCGAGGGACGTCCGCTGGACGCCAAGCCGATCGCCCCGGACGTCGTCACCGAGGTCACGCGCCGGCTCGCCGGCGCGATCCCGGGCGTCGCGTTCGCGCTGGAGACGCTGGCCGGCTTCCGCAGCACCCCCGCCTACCGCCCGCGGTGGGACGCCCTGGCCGACCACGTCGTCGGTGACCTGCCGGACCTGCTCGCCGACGACCCCGGGGTGGTGAAGGTGCTGGCGCGTCTGGAGGGCGGACGCAGCGACGCGATGCTCGCCGAGGCCCGCCCGCTGCTCGACGGGCTCGCCACGCCGACCCACTCCAACGCCGCCGACGGGCTGCTCGAGGTGTCGGCGCCCGGCGTCAGCAAGGCGACCACGCTGGCCGAGCTCGCGGCCTCGCGCGGCATCGGCGCGGCCGACGTCGTCGCGTTCGGGGACATGCCGAACGACCTCGCGATGCTGGCGTGGGCGGGCACCGGCTACGCGATGACCGGAGGGCACCCGGAGGCGGTCGCGGCCGCGGACCACCTGGCCCCGCCGTGCGACGAGGACGGCGTGGCCCAGGTGCTCGAGCGGCTGCTGCGGTCGGCGCTCACCCCGCCAGCAGCGCCCTGACCCCGGCGACCGAGCGCTCCGCGGCGGCGACGCGGGCCTCCGGGTCGGCACCCGCGCCCGACCGCAGCGCGACCCTGGCCATCGCCGCTGCCTCGGCCGCCTGCGCGGCGAGGCCGGCGGCCCGGGTGAGCCGGCGGTGCAGCTCGGGGGCGGAGCCGTCCGGGCCGCCGGGGACGTCCAGGCCCGTGCTCGGGGCCCGCCCCTGGGCGTGCGCGCACAGCCGGTGGACGTCGTCCAGCGCGCCCGCGAGCGCGGCGCCGGCGACCTCCAGCCGGTCCCTGACCTGGCCGGGCGGCACCTGCTCGAGCATCTGGTGGTAGCGGTCCACCGCCCGGCGGAAGCGGTCGTGGGCGTGCCGCCACACGCCGTCCCCGAGCGGGTCGGGACGGCGGCGGAAGAACCTCACCGCCTCACAGGTACTGGCCGGTGCCGTGCTGCCCGGCGCGTTCCTCCTGGCCGGGCTGGGGCGGCATCCCGGCGGCCGGGGGCACCTGGGGACCGGGCAGCGCGCGGCGCATCTGCTCCAGCTGGGCCCGCGCGGCCATCTGCTGGGCGAACAGCGCGGTCTGGATGCCGTGGAAGAGGCCCTCCAGCCAGCCGACGAGCTGGGCCTGGGCGATCCGCAGCTCGGCCTCGGTGGGGGTCGTGTCCTCGGCGAACGGCAGGTGGATCCGCCGCAGCTCCTCGACGAGCTCGGGTGCCAGCCCCTGCTCCAGCTCGGCGAGCGACCGCTCGTGCACCCCGGCGAGCCGGGCCCGGCCGGCCTCGTCCAGCGGGGCGTTGCGGACCTCGTCCAGCAGCTGCTTGATCATGCTGCCGATCCGCATCACCTTGGCCGGCTGCTCGACCATGCCGGCGACCGCGCCGGCCTCCTTCTCGCCGTCCCCGCCCACGACGCCCATGCCCTGCGGCGTGACGACGACGACGCGCTGCGGGTCGTCCCCGCCCTGCGCCGGCTGCTGCTGCGGCTCCTCGCTCATGGGGCCCATCCTGCCGTCCGCGGCCCGGCAGGCGCCGGTCGGCCCCCGGCGGTGCGACAGACTGGGCCGACGTGACCGCCGC
>JBMOMI010000616.1:0-2363 GCA_049325235.1 Actinomycetota bacterium
CACCGTCCGCGACCCACCCTGCCCGCTGCGTCACCGACCGGGCAATGACGCGATCGGACCGGGTCCAGCCAACGGCAGGTGACGTCAGTAGCTGGGCAGCGACGGGTCGACGTCGCGTACCCAGGCCAGCACGCCGCCGTCGAGATGGGCGGTGTCACGAAAGCCCTTGTCGTGCAGCACCCGCAGGGCCTGCGCGGACCGGACCCCGGACTTGCAGTAGAGCACGATCCGGCGGTCCGTCGGCAGCTCGGGCAGCGCTTCACCGGAGAGGATGCGCGGCAGCGGCACGAGCACCGAGCCGGGAATCGAGACGAGCGCCGCCTCGTCGGCCCCGCGGACGTCGACCAGGTGGACGTCGTCCAGGGCACCGGCCAGCGTGCGTGCGTCGACGACGGCGCCGGTCGGCAGCGGCGAAGCCGGCACCTCGCACACCTCGGTCATGTCCACCAGCTCGGTGACCGGCTCGGCGGCCGGGTCCGGCCGCACCGTCAGCGTGCGCCACGTCATCGACAGGGCGTCGAGCACCAGCAGGCGCCCGAGCAGCGGCTCACCGGCGCCGGTGACGAGCTTCACCGCCTCGGTGGCCATCACCGACCCGACGGCGCCGACCATCGCGCCCATCACCCCGCCCTCGGCGCACGAGGGCACGGCGCCGGGAGGCGGCGGCTCGGGGAACAGGTGCCGGTACGTCGGCCCGTGCCCCGCCCAGAACACGCTCACCTGCGCGTCGAACCGGTACACCGAGCCCCACACCTCGGGGACGCCGAGGATCTCGCAGGCGTCCGAGACCAGGTAGCGGGTGGCGAAGTTGTCCGCGCCGTCGAGCACCAGGTCCCAGCCGCGCAGGACGTCCAGGGCGTTGTCCGGGGCCAGCCTCAGCCGGTACGGCACGACCCGGACCATCGGGTTGAGCCGCGCGACGGCGTCCGCGGCACTGTCGACCTTGGGCCGTCCGACGTCCTCGGTGCGGTGCATCACCTGGCGCTGCAGGTTCGACTCGTCGACGACGTCGTCGTCCACCACGCCGATCGTGCCGACGCCGGCTGCCGCGAGGTACGTGAGGGCCGGGGACCCCAGCCCACCCGCGCCGACGACGAGCACCCGCGCGTTCGCCAACCGCCGCTGGCCGGTCTCCCCGATGTCGGGAAGGAGCACGTGCCGCGAGTAGCGGTGGACCTGCCGCGGGTCCAGAGGGGGCCCGGGCTCGACGAGAGGCGGGAGGCTCACGGGTACGGCCAAGGGTTGGGGACGCACGGGTCGACGTCCATGGTCTGCTGCTGCATGACCGGCGCGGGAGCTCCGCCGGCCGGGCAGTCGACGTGCCCGCGGCCGAGGTAGTGCCCCACCTCGTGGTTGACGACGTACTGCCGGTACCCGGTCAGGTCGTCGGCGTAGTCCTCCGTGCCGTGCACCCAGCGGTGGTGGGTGATGATCGCCCGCGGTCCCTTCCGGCAGGACAGCTTGCCGTTGGTCTGCAGGGGCCGGCACATCGCCGCCGACGTCTCCGGGCTGGCGAGCACGACGATCACGTCGGCGTCCCCGTCGGTGCGGGAGAAGGTGTGGCCGTCCGCGGCCCAGCTGCGCTTGTCGTTCAGGGTGCCGAGGACGAACGACGCGAACGCCTCGCCGTCCACGGCCAGGCCCCCCTCGACCTCGACCCGGACCCGGTGCTCGGTGCCGCCGGCGGGCGCGGGCGCGCTGCCCGGCACGACCACGGTCGCGCCGGCCCCCCGCTCGGGGACCTCTCGGCTGAGCAGGCCGGCCAGCTCGTCCGGCGACGGCGGCTGCGGCGCCGGTTCCGCCGGCGGCGGGCCCGGTGCGGCGTGCTGGGTCACGGCCGGGGCGGGCGGTGGCGCGGTGCCGGGCGTCTCGGACGGCGTGGCGTCCCCCTGGGCGCCGGCCCCCGGTGACGCCGCCGGCCCGCCGCAGGCGGCGAGCAGGACCACCCCCGCCAGGGAGGCGGCACGCCGGCCGGCACGGCGGACGGTGGACACGGGCACCCATCGAGGATGTCACGGCGGTCCGCCGCTCTTCCGCAGGGCAACGGGTCGGAGGCCCTCAACCCGCGCTCGGCGCCAGCTCGAGACTGACCCGGCGGTTGCACGCCGCCAGCACGGCCTTGACGAGCGCCTGGCCGACGTCGGGTCCGGCCAGCGCCGCACCGGTCAGCCGTTCCGGGCCTCGGGGGGTCAGCACGGTGAGCAGGACGACGGCCGTCCGCTCGCCGGCGACCTGCAGGACGTCGGCGGCCTCGACGTCCAGTCGCAGCCGCCCGCCCGCGGCCGACTCCACGGCGCGCGCCGTCGCGGTCGCCAGGCTCCGGTGCGCGCCGGCCTGGGTGGCCGCGCCGTCGGCGACCCCGG
>JBMOMI010000617.1:0-2343 GCA_049325235.1 Actinomycetota bacterium
CGGACCATCCGCAAGTACGTGGGAGCGGCGGGCGCGGAGTCCGACCAGCTCACGGTCGGCATCACGACGCTGGAGGAGGGCAGCGTGTGGAACACGATGCCGTGCCACACGCACGACCGCCGCACCGAGGTCTACCTCTACTTCGGCCTGGACGAGGGGCGCGTGCTGCACGTCTGTGGCCGCCCGCAGGCCACCCGAAACCTGGTCGTGGCGAACGAGCAAGCCGTCATCTCCCCGGCATGGTCGGTGCACTTCGGCGCCGGCACCCGCAGCTACTCGTTCGTCTGGTCGACCGCCGGGGAGAACATGTCCTGGGACGACATGGACGCCGTCGCCACCACGGACCTGCGGTGACCGGGGTGTCCGACCCCTTCTCTCTCGAGGGCCGCACCGCCCTGGTCACCGGGGCCAGGGCCGGCATCGGACGCGCGTGCGCGCTCGCCCTCGCAGCAGCAGGTGCCGACGTTCTCTGCTGGGGACGCTCCGGCGACGTGGGAGGAACCGCGGACGCGGTACGCGCCCTCGGCCGCCGAGCCACGTCCGTGGGTGCGGACCTGGCCGACCTGGACGCCACGCAGGCAGAGGTCTCGCGCCTGCTCGACGAGCAACGGGTCGACGTCCTGGTGAACAACGCCGGAATCATCCGGCGGGCACCCTCGGCCGAGACGGCCCTGCAGGACTGGCGCGACGTCATGACCGTGAATCTCGACTCGGCGTTCGTCCTGGCCACCGCAGTGGGCCGGCAGATGCTGGCCAGAGGCGAGGGCCGGATCATCAACGTCGCCTCCCTGCTGTCCTTCCAGGGCGGCATCCTCGTGCCGGCGTACGCGGCCAGCAAGCACGCCATCGTCGGCATGACCAAGGCACTGGCGAACGAGTGGGCCGCCGGCGGCGTCATGGTCAACGCGGTGGCACCCGGCTACATCGCGACCGACAACACCGCGGCTCTGCGGGCGGACCCGGAGCGAGAACCCGCCATCCGGGGCAGGATCCCCGCGGGCCGCTGGGGCGAGCCGGACGACGTCGCCGGGGCGGTCGTCTTCCTCGCCTCACCTGCGGCCCGGTACGTGAACGGGCACGTCCTCGTGGTCGACGGTGGTTGGCTGGCGCGATGACGGTTGGAACCCGCAGGAGGAGTGGCGCGCGTCCCCAGACCGCGATCGCCAAGGTGGTGGCCGTGCTGGAGGCCTTGTCGGACCACGACCGCCTCACCGGCCTGTCCGGCGCCACCGGTCTGCCACCCAGCACGGTGCACCGCATCCTCGCCGAGCTGGCCGAGATGGGCTGGGTGCACGTCGCGGACCGCTCCTACGCTCCCGGGCCGAACTTGCTGTCGCTGGTGCGCCGGATCGACGCCGACGCGGCGCTGGCACGGCTCGCACAGGATCCCGTGCGGCGGCTCAGCGACCGCACTGGCTACACCGTCCACTTCGCCGTCCTGCACGGCGACGCGGCGATCTACGCGGTGAAGCGTGAGGGTCGCCGCGCCTACCTGATGCGGTCACGCGTGGGCGACGCCTTGGCACTGCACTGCACCGCGATCGGCAAGGCGATCCTGTCCCGGATGCCTGATGAGCAGGTGCGCCAGATCGCTTCTCGGACCGGCCTACCGGCAGCGACCTCGGCGACCATCACCGAGGTGGACGCCCTGCTCGAGCACCTCGCCGAGGTGCGCCATCGCGGCTGGGCGATGGACGATGGGGAGAACGAGGACCACACCCGTTGCGTGGGCGCGGCGGTGCTCGACGAGAGCGGGCGGCCACTGGGTGGCATCAGCCTTTCCGCACTGGACTTCGACATGTCTCGGGAGGTGGCGATCCAGATGGCGGAGAAGGTCGTGAGCGCGGCGCGCGAGGTGTCGGCGGCCGCCGCCGGCGGGCGCGTGCTGTGACGCGCGACGGGCCCTGGGGCACACCGTCTCACCGCACGACGCCCTTGTCCCTCAGCCTCTCCACCTCCTCAGGAGTCAGACCGGCGACCTCGTGCAGCACCTCGTCGGTGTCCTCCCCGAGATGTCGGCCGGTCGCACGGATCCGCCCAGGCGTGCGACCCATCCGCCACAAGACGTTCTGCATCCGCATCGGGCCGAGAACCGGGTCGTCCACGGTCGTGATCATGTCCAGCGCATTGACCTGCGGATCGTCGAGCAGCTCGCTGGGCTTGTAGACCGGCGCCACGGCGGCACCTGCCTCTTCGAACGCGGCGACGACCTGCTCTCGCGTCCGCTTCCCGATCCAGTCGCCGACGTAGCGGTCGAGCAGGTCGGCGTGCTGTGCCCGCTGCCGACCGGTGGCGAACCACGGCTCCTCGATCACCTCGGGATGCCCCACCAGCCGCATCACG
>JBMOMI010000618.1:0-1069 GCA_049325235.1 Actinomycetota bacterium
GGGCCGGAGCCGGTCGCGCAGCGGCTGGCCCTCGGCCGCGGCCGCGTGCTCGTCACGACCGAGCAGCTGTACCGGCGCAAGGTCGCCCCGGTGCGCGACCGCCTGCCCGACCTCGAGCACGTGCTGCTCGTCGGCGGGTCCACCGGCGGAGTGCCGGGCGGGACGGCGTTCGACGGGGCGCTCGCCCGGGGCGACCGGGCTTTCGTCGTCCCGCGAACCGACCCGCAGGATCCCGCGCTGCTGCACTTCACCAGCGGCACGACCGGCACCCCCAAGGGCGCGGTGCACGTGCACGAGGCCGTGGTGGCGCACGCCGCGACGGCGGCTGGGGTGCTCGGGCTGCGACGCGGCGACGTCTACTGGTGCACGGCCGACCCCGGCTGGGTCACCGGCACCTCCTACGGCATCATCGCCCCGCTCGTGCTCGGCGCCACCAGCGTCGTGGACGCCGGTGACTTCGAGGCGCGGCGCTGGTACGAGCTGCTCGCCGCCGAGCGGGTCGAGGTCTGGTACACGGCGCCCACGGCGCTGCGGATGCTCATGCGGGCCGGGGACGAGCTGGCCGGCGAGCACGACCTGTCGGCGTTGCGGCACGTGGCCAGTGTGGGTGAGCCGCTCAACGGCGAGGTCGTGCTGTGGGGCGCCCCGGGTGCTCGGCCACCCGGTCCACGACACGTGGTGGCAGACCGAGACCGGCGCGATCATGATCGGCAACCCGCCGGGAGAGGCGCCCGTGCCCGGGTCGATGGGCCGGCCGGTGCCGGGCATCGAGGCGGCCGTGCTGGCACGCGGGGACGACGGTCGGGCCCGCGTGACCGACGGCGCGGTCGAGGTGCTCACGGACCCGAACCAGGTCGGCGAGCTCGCGTTGCGTCCACCGTGGCCGTCGATGTTCCGCGGCTACTGGGGTGCGCCCGAGCGGTACGCCGCGGCGTTCGCGGGTGGTTGGTACCTCACCGGTGACCTGGCGCGGGTGGACTCCGACGGCCGGTTCTGGTTCGTCGGCCGGGCCGACGACGTCATCAAGAGCGCGGGCCACCTCGTGGGACCGTTCGAGGTGGAGTCGGTG
>JBMOMI010000618.1:1079-2343 GCA_049325235.1 Actinomycetota bacterium
GACCCGGTTGCCGGAGAGCTTGTCAAGGCGTTCGTGACGCTACGGTCCGGGGTCGAGCCGGACGAGGCGCTGCGCGCGGACATTCTCGCCTTCGGTCGCCGGCGGCTCGGCTCGGTCGCACCGCGCGAGATCGACTTCGACCAGAACCTGCCGCACACGCGCAGCGGCAAGGTGATGCGCCGTCTGCTGCGGGCCCGTGAGCTGGGGCTGCCCGAGGGCGACCTGTCCACGCTGGAGGGCAGGTCATGAGCGACCGCCTGCACCTGCTGCGGGAGATGCTGCGCGTGCGCCGCTTCGAGGAACGCTGCGTGGAGCTGTACAGCGCGCAGCGGATCCGCGGCTTCATGCACCTGTACGTGGGCGAGGAGGCCGTCGCCGTCGGTGTCTGCGACGCGCTCGACCCGCAGGACGCCGTGGTGTCGACGTACCGCGAGCACGGGCACGCACTCGCCCGCGGGATGCCGATGGAGTCGCTGATGGCGGAGATGTTCGGCAAGGTCACCGGGTGCTCACGAGGCCGCGGCGGGTCGATGCACCTGTTCGACGCCGCACGGCGTTTCTACGGCGGCAACGCGATCGTCGGCGGCGGGCTGCCGCTCGCGGTGGGGCTGGCGCTCGCCGACCGGATGCGGGGGCAGACGCGGGTGACCACGTGCTTCTTCGGCGACGGCGCGGTGGCAGAGGGCGTGTTCCACGAGTCGATGAATCTCGCCGCGCTGTGGCGGCTGCCGGTGCTGTTCGTCTGCGAGAACAACCTCTACGCGATGGGAACCGCGCTCGCGCGGCACCAGGCGCAGACGGACCTGGCCCTGCGGGCCGCCGGGTACGGGATGGTGTCCTGGGCGGTCGACGGCATGGACGTCGACGCCGTCGCCTCCGCCGCCCGGCGCGCAGTCGCCCTGGTGCGCTCGGGTACCGGCCCGTGCTTCCTGGAGATGCGGACCTACCGCTTCCGGGCCCACTCGATGTACGACTCGGACCGCTACCGCGACAAGACCGAGGTCGAGGCGTGGAAGCAGCGGGACCCGCTGCCCGCGCTGGCCCTGCGCCTGCGCGCCGACGGTTCTCTGGACGACGAGACGTGGGAGGCGATGGAGGCCGAGGTGGCACGGGAGATCGACGCCGCCGTGGAGGCCGCGGAGGCCGCGCCGACCGAACCGGTCGAGGACCTCACCCGCTTCGTCCGCTCCGAGCCGGTGCCGTCATGACGACGACCACGCTCACCAGCTACCGCGTCGCGGTCCGGGAGGCGCTGCGGGAGGCG
>JBMOMI010000619.1:0-2338 GCA_049325235.1 Actinomycetota bacterium
CCGGCGCGCCGGCGTCCTCCCGCCACCCCTGACCGCGTCGATCAAGGAACTCCCGTCGATCATGTACCGACGCCTAGCGCGCTTCCTCCTCGGGAGCCCGTGGCCCTTCCATGCGGGACCGGCTCCGGACGGCGACGAGGTGCGTCGCCGCGTGGAGTCGGGCTACCACGTGCAGCGCGTCGAGGCGACGACCCACGCCGACAACGCGGCCATGCGCCGGGCGCTGCGGCGGGCCGGTTACGCCAAGGAGGCGCACTACCGCCGCGCGTGGCCGGACGGCGGCCGCGTCCACGACGCCGTCGGCTACGCCGTCCTGCGCGGTGACTGGGAGACCGGCGTCCTCACGCCCGTGGACTGGGACGACGAGCCGGCATGATCACGACGAAGCGCAAGATCACGGGGAGGTGGGCCAGGGGGGTGGGACGCCGCGCAGGGACGCGTCGAGCACCTCGACGGTGTGCGCGGTCGGCATCGAGGTGCCGGCGCGGTGCAGCGCCGCGGTGACCTGCAGCAGGCAGCCCGGGTTGGCGGTGACGAGCAGCTGCGCGCCGGTGGCGACGACGTTCGCCGCCTTGCGGTCGCCGAGCTCGCGGGCCGGCTCCGGGTGCAGGAGGTTGTAGACACCCGCTGAGCCACAACAGATCTCGCTGTCGGCGATCTCCCGCAGCTGCAGACCGGGGACGCCGCGCAGCAGCTCACGCGGCTGCGACCGCACGCCTTGGGCGTGCGCCAGGTGGCAGGCGTCGTGGTAGGCGACGGTGACCGGGAGGGGATGCCGCGGAGCCACCGGACCCAGCTCGACGAGCAGCTCGGTGACGTCGCGCACCCGGTCGGCGAAGTCCCTCGCCCGGTCGGCGTAGGCCGGATCGTCGGCGAGCAGGTCGGCGTACTCCTTCATCGTCGACCCGCACCCGGCGGCGTTCACCACGACCCGCTCGACACCCGCGTCGGTGAACGCGTCGACGAGCGCGCGGGCGTAGCGCCGCCCCTCCTCGGCGCGGCCGTTGTGCACCGACAGCGCTCCGCAGCAGCCCTGCCCCCGGGGCACGACGACGTCGCACCCCTCCAGGGCGAGCACCCGGGCGGTGGCGGCGTTGACGTCGGGGTAGAACTCGCGCTGCACGCAGCCGAGCAGCATCCCGACGACCATCCGCCGCTCGCCGCGGGCCGCGACGCGCTCGGGGATGTGCACGCGGTCCGTCACCGGGGGCGCGACGGCCTCCATCGTCGCCAGGGTCGGCGAAAGACGCTGTAGCACACCGGTTCTGCGCAGCCACCGCGACAGGCCCGTGCGCTGGTACAGCGACAGCGGCCCGCGCAGCAGGCGCAAACGCTCCGGGTGAGGGAACAGTGCGAACACCGCCTCGCGGAGCAGCCGCTCGCGGCGCGTGCGGTGACGGGCCCCGCGCCGCTCCACCTGGGCCCGCGTCGCCTCGACGAGCTTGTCGTACTGGACGCCGGACGGGCACGCGGTCACGCACGCCATGCAGCCCAGGCACGCGTCGATGTGCTGGACCATCGAGGCCGTCATCGGCTCGCCGTCCAGACCCTCCTTCATCAGGTAGATCCGGCCGCGCGGCGAGTCCATCTCCTCGCCCCACAAGGCGTACGTCGGGCACGTGGGCAGGCAGAAGCCGCAGTGCACGCAGTCGTCGACCAGCTCCGGCGACGGTGGGTGGTCGTCGTCGAAGGCGGGGACGAACGCCGTGGGGTGCAGCAGGTCCGGCTCGGTGCTGCTCGCAGCGCGCGGGGTGGCGTCCCCCGCGGCGCCGCGGGTGGCGTCGACGGCCATCAGATCCCTCCGACGAATCGTCCGGGTGACAGCGTGCGGCCCGGGTCGAACTGCTCCTTGACGCGGCGCATGAGGTCCAGTCCCGGCACCGGCCCCCAGACGTCCACCGCCTCCCGCACGGCGCGCGGCGCGCGCAGCACCGTGACGGTGCCGTCGGCGGGGCGAGGGGTGGCGCGGCGCAGGTCAGCGACTACGCCGGCGGCGGCTGCCGGGTCGTCGGCCGGCAGCGACGCCCACAGCACACCGCCCGCCGACCCGCGGACCGCGATCCCGACCCCGCGCACCTGCTCGGCCGCCCGCGCCGCCTCCAGGACCCGCGCGACCCCCGGCAGCGTCGCGGTGACCTTGAGCAGCACGTCGCCGTCCGCGGAAGGCAGCCGGCCCCACCAGGCCGGCTCCTCCGCGGGCGACCCGCCGAGCATCGCCCAGGCCTCCGCCTGCCGCACGGGCACCGCGGCCGGCGTCCCTTCGATCAGGACGACGCAGGTCGCGTCGTCCGAGCCGGCGGGCCGGTCGAGCTCCACCGCGGCCGGTGCCAGCTGCGAC
>JBMOMI010000620.1:0-2337 GCA_049325235.1 Actinomycetota bacterium
CCGGCACGTCGGCGCCGTCCCGCACTCGTAGGACGACGTCGTTGACCTGACCGGGTGCCCCCGCGACGTCCTGGGCGGTCGGCAGCGAGGTGAAGAGCACCCCGAACGTGGACTGGCCGAAGAAGCCGCTGCCGTCCTCGCCGGTGAGGATGAAGTACTCCGGCGCCTGGCCGTGGCCGACCCACCGCAGCGTCCGGTCGCCGCCGACCCGGAGCTCGCCCTCGGGCGGCAGGCTGTGGTGCTCGGCGAAGTTGCGCTCGAGGACGGCGACGGGCTGCCCGGCGTCCTCCGGTCGCAGTCCCCGGCCGGCGGAGACGTAGACGCTGTCGACGGCTCCGGTGCCGGCCGGCTCGCCGGCTCCGACGAGCTGACCGGTCACCAGCAGGTCGTCCCCGGTGGCCGTGCCGACGTCCAGCTGCGTGGGCAGCACCAGCCGCTCGACGACGGAGGTGACCTCACCGGCCGGGTCGGCGTCCCGCACGCGCCGCAGGAGCAGGCCCTCCGGCGCGGACGTCCCCGGGGCGAGCCGGGCCCGTAGGTCGTGGGTGCCGACCGCCGCGAAGCTCAGGTCGTTGGAGGTGCGACGCCACGTCGCCGAGCCGGTGAACGCAGCGTAGGCGCCGGTGCCGAGAGCGATCACCAGCGCGATCGCCACGACGAGCAGCCACCGGTGGCGCAGGTCACGCCACGACCAGCGGATCCAGAGCCCGGCGCCACCCATGCCGGTCACCAGTGGAGGTCGGCGATCGCCGCGCGGCCTCCGACCGGCGGCCCGTCGGCCACGACCCGCCCGCTGGACAGCTCGATGACCCGGTCGGCCACCCGGGAGATCTCCCGGTTGTGCGTGACGACCAGCACGGTCTTGCCGGCGTCCGCCTGCGCCTGCAGCAGCTCGAGGATCGCCACGCCGGTGCGGAAGTCGAGCTCCCCGGTCGGCTCGTCGGCCAGCAGGATCGGGTTGCCGGTGGCGAGCGCCCGGGCGATCGCCACGCGCTGCTGCTCACCTCCGGAGAGCTGGTGGGCGAAGTGCCGCATCCGGTCTCCCAGTCCGACCTGGGCGAGCACCTGCTCGGCGACCTGCTGGGGTTGCTCCCGACCGGCGACGTCCGCGCCGAACTGCACGTTCTCGAGGGCGGTCAGCCCCGGGAACAGGTTGAAGCTCTGGAACACGAAGCTGACGGTGTGCCGGCGCACCCGCTGCCGGTCCCGCGGGGAGGCGCCGGCGATGTCCTTCCCGGCGAGCCGGACGCGACCGCTCGTCGGCACGTCCAGGGCACCGACGAGGTTGAGCAGGGTGGTCTTGCCGGACCCGGAGGGCCCGAGGATGACGACCAGCGCGCACTCGTCCACGTGCAGGTTGACCTGGTCGAGCGCCGTGACCACGGTGGCGCCGAGCTCGTACCGTTTCGAGACGTCGTCCAGGTCGATGCGGCTGCCCTGCGCGACCAGGTCGGCCCGGACCGGGCTCGCCTCGGTGGCCATGGCCGCGAGTCTTCGCCGCGCAGCGGTGGGGCGCGTAGGGGCGAACGTCACCGGGGACGGCGTTCCGCACCCGGGTGGCGGCGTCCGCTGGCACGGTGGAGGCATGGCACCAGCCGTCAGCGTGCGGAGCCTGCGGAAGCGGTACGGGGACACGGTCGCGGTCGCCGACGTCTCCTTCGACGTGGCCGAGGGCGAGATCTTCGGCCTGCTCGGTCCGAACGGGTCGGGCAAGACGACGAGCGTCGAGTGCATGCAGGGCCTGCGGCGTCCGGATGCCGGCGAGCTGTCGGTGTTCGGGCACGACCCCGTGACCGAGCCCCGGCAGGTACGCAGCCTGGTCGGCAGCCAGCTGCAGGACTCGGCCCTGCCGGAGCGGCTCAAGGTATGGGAGGCGCTGCGGCTGTTCTCTCGCATCTCGCCCGGTGGACCGCCCTGGGAACAGCTGCTGGAGGACTGGGGCCTGGGCGACCGCCGGGAGGCTGCGTTCGGTGACCTGTCCGGCGGGCAGCGGCAGCGCCTGTTCGTCGCGCTGGCACTGGTGGCCGACCCGCGCCTGGTGGTGCTCGACGAGATGACGACCGGACTGGACCCCGCAGCGCGCCGCGTCGCGTGGGACCTGGTCGCGGCCGTCCGCGAGCGCGGCACGACGGTCGTGCTCGTGACCCACTTCATGGACGAGGCCGAGCGGCTGTGCGACCGGCTCGCCGTGCTGGTGCACGGCCGGGTCGTGGCGGAGGGCACCGCCGGGGAGCTCGTCGCCTCGCAGTCGCCCGAGACGACGGTGCGGTTCAGTACCCGGGACGACGTCGGCTTCCTCGACCGGGTCCCGGGCGTCGAGCGGGTCGAGCGGGACGG
>JBMOMI010000621.1:0-2322 GCA_049325235.1 Actinomycetota bacterium
CCGTGGGCGCGGCCGCGCTGTGGGCCGCCGGCACCGTGCTCGGGCGGATGGTGAGCGCGGAGCTGTCCTTCCTGCACGTGACGACGCTGCGCTTCACCGTCGGCCTGGTGACGCTCGCGGCGGTCACCGTGGGCACGGGAGCGCCCGTCGGTGTGCCGCTGGAGCTGGTGCCGCGGCTGGTGCTGCTCGCGCTGGTGCCGGGGCTGCTCGCGCTCGTCCTGTACTACGTGGCGCTGCGCCGCACCCCCGCCTCCCGCGCGACGTTCGCCGAGCTCGCCTTCCCGCTGACCGCCGCCGCGGTCGGCGTCACCCTGCTCGACGGCCGCCTGGACGCCAGCCAGTGGACCGGGTTCGTCGTCGTCCTCGTTTCGGTGGTCGCCCTGTCCCTGCACGAGCGGGCCAGCCGGCACCCGGCCGTCGCCGCGCCGGACGACGTCCGCGAGGCCCTGGTCCCCGCCCTCCGCTGACGACCTCTGGAGGCTTCCCGGGGTCTCACGGCCGGTCGAGACCCCGGCAAGCCTCCGCAGATCGCGGGTGGGTGGCACCCTGAGCGCGTGACCGACACCCTGCGGCTGCTGACGGGGGACGACGCCGGAGGACTGCTGGCCACCGCGGTGGAGACGGCGGGGGGGCGGCTGGTGCGCTGGCGCGCCAAGCAGGTGGACCACCGCCCGGGCAAGGGCACGACCGTCGCCTACACGGCCCGGGTGGCGTGGCCCGACCGCGAGCAGGAGGAGACGCTCGCCGCGAGCGCCGGCATCGCCACCGACCACGAGCGGCCGGGGGTGCTGCTGCTGTCCGACGGCGCCACCGACGTCGCGGTGTGGCGCTACCCCAACGACCCGGGGCTGCCGGCGCTGACCGCCGCGTGCGACCCGGCGGCCGTGCACGGACTGCTCGTCGAGCTGGGGCTGGCCGCGCCGGCGACCGGGCCGGACGACGTCCGGCTCACCACGCGCGCCTACCGCCCGCGCCGCCGGGCGGTGATCCAGGCGACGTTCCCGCGCCGCGGGTCCGGGCCGGGCAGCGTCTTCCTCAAGGTGGCCCGGCCGGACCGCATCGAGGACCTCCACCGCCGCCACCGCCTCCTCGTCGAGGCCGGCGTCCCGGTGCCCGCGCCGCTCGGCTGGACCGACGACGGGCTGCTCGTGCTGACCGCGCTGCCCGGCGTCCCGCTGCGGGGAGCGCTGCGCTCGCAGGGGCCGGACGCCGTCAGCGGCGAGGACCTGAGGGCCGTGCTCGACGCCTTGCCCGAGGCCCTGCTCGACCTGCCGCGGCGGGCGTCGTGGACCGACGGCGCCGAGCACTACGCGCGCGTCATCGGCGCCGCCCTACCCGATCAGGCCGACCGTGCGACCGAGCTGGCCGAGGCCATCCGCTCCGGCCTGTCCGGCGCCGACGAGCCCGAAGTCCCCGTGCACGGGGACTTCTACGAGGCGCAGCTGTTCGCCGCGGACGGCCGCCTGACCGGCGTCCTCGACGTCGACTCGGCCGGTCCCGGGCACCGCGCGGACGACCTGGCCTGCCTGCTGGCGCACGTGGAGGTGCTCGCGCAGATCCACGACCGGGACGCCGAGCGGCTGCGGGCAGCGGTCCGTGCCTGGTTGCCGGCGATGGACGCCGACCCGCGCACCGACCCCTTCGCGCTGCGGCTGCGGACCGCGGGCGTCCTGCTGTCGCTGGCCACCGGACCGCACCGGGTGCAGCAGGCGGGGTGGCCGGAGGCGACGGCGCGGCGACTCGACCTCGTCGAGGAGTGGCTGGACGCCGCCGCCCGGCGATGAGAGACCTCTCACGGTCGTCTCGTGGTCCCCTCATCGGCCCGGACGACTCTCGTACCGACGGTGCCACCCGGGCACCCGAGCGAAGGAGCCGCAGATGATCTCCGCGAGCAGGTGGGTCGTGGTGGGTGCCGCCGCGGCCCTCGGGGTCGGCGGCGGGGTCGCCTCCGCCGCCCTCGGCACGTCCCTGAACAACCCGGTGCCGGCCGTGCTGGACGACGCACCGCTGCACCTGGCGGCGCCCGACGCGGACGGCGCCACCGGCGGGTCGGATGCCGCCCCGGCGGCCGCGGTGGACGACTCCCCGGAGTCCGCCGACTCCCCCGCCGAGTCGCCGCAGGAGTCGCCGGACTCGCCGGCGGACAGCCCGGACGACCCGGGCTACGTGCCGCCGTCCGCGCCGACAGCGTCGTCGTCGGCGTCGTCCGGCTCGCCTGCCGCGGGCACGCAGGCCGCACCCGCACCCGCGCCGGTCGCCCCGGTCCCGGCGAGCGACGACACGCCCGACACGGCCGACACGCCCGACGCCGCGGACACCGCG
>JBMOMI010000622.1:0-2318 GCA_049325235.1 Actinomycetota bacterium
GCCGCACGTGCCGGCGCAGCACTCCTTCTCAGATCGCGCCCAGCCGCTCGATCGCGGCCTGGGAGCGGACGTTCGCCGCGTCAGTCTGGATCTTCACTCGCCCGAAGCCACAGTGGTCGAACGCATGACCGAGCAACAGCAGCTTGCACTCGGCGTTGACGGCGGTCCCCCCGACGCAGGGGTCGTACGCCGTCCAGCCCAGGTGCACGCGCTCCAGCCGGACGACGGAGCCGACGAGCGGGCGGCAGTCCGGGGCGACGGCGCTCAGGAAACCTCCATGATCGACGCGGATTCCTTGATCGACGCGAGTTCCTTGATCGACGCGGGGGGAGGGGCGGTCAGCTCAGCAGGTCGTGCCGCACGACGGTCTGCTCCCGCTCCGGGCCAACGCCGATCGCCGAGAAGCGCGAGCCGCTCATCTCCTCGAGCGCGAGCACGTAGCGCTGCGCGTTCTTCGGCAGGTCGTCGAAGGAGCGGGCACCCGAGATGTCCTCCGACCACCCGTCCAGGTGCTCGTAGACCGGCACCGCGTGGTGGACGTCGGTCTGCGAGACCGGCATCTCCTCGAGCCGCCGGCCCTCCACGTCGTACGCGACGCAGACCGGGATCTTCTCGATGCCGGTCAGCACGTCGAGCTTGGTCAGCACGAAGTCCGTCACCCCGTTGACGCGGGCCGCGTACCGGGCGATCAGCGTGTCGTACCAGCCGCAGCGCCGGGGCCGGCCGGTGGTCGTCCCGTACTCGCCGCCGACGTCCCGCAGCCGCTGGCCCCACGCGTCGTCCAGCTCGGTGGGGAACGGCCCTTCCCCGACGCGGGTGGTGTACGCCTTGACGACGGCGATGACGCGGTCGATGCGGTTCGGCGGCACGCCGCTGCCGGTGCACGCCCCGGCCGCCGTGGCGTTGGACGACGTCACGAACGGGTAGGTGCCGTGGTCGACGTCCAGCAGGGTCGCCTGCCCGCCCTCGAACAGCACCGTCTCGCCCCGGTCGAGGGCCCGGTTCAGCTCCAGCCCGGTGTCGCGCACCATGGGCGCGAGCCGGTCGGCGTAGGACAGCAGCTCGTCGACGACCTCGTCCACGGTGATCGCCCGCCGGTTGTAGACCTTGACGAGCAGGTGGTTCTTCTGGTCGAGGGCGCCTTCGACCTTCTGCCGCAGGATGTGCTCGTCGAACAGGTCCTGGACCCGCACCCCCACCCGGTTGATCTTGTCGGCGTACGCCGGCCCGATGCCACGCCCGGTGGTGCCGATCCGGCGCTTGCCGAGGAACCGCTCGGTGACCTTGTCGATCACCCGGTGGTAGGGCGCGATCAGGTGCGCGTTCGCCGAGACGAGCAGGCCCGAGCAGTCGACGCCGCGAGCGGTCAGGCCGTCGATCTCCTGGAACAGCACCGACAGGTCGACGACGACGCCGTTGCCGATCACCGGCGTGCAGCCGGGGGTCAGGATCCCCGACGGCAGCAGGTGCAGCGCGTACTTCTCGCCGCCGACGACCACCGTGTGCCCGGCGTTGTTGCCGCCGTTGAACTTCACCACGTAGTCGACGCGCGAGCCGAGCGCGTCGGTCGCCTTGCCCTTGCCCTCGTCGCCCCACTGGGCGCCGACGAGCACGATGCCGGGCATGCGGGTACACCTGCTTTCCTTGGTCCCGATCTGGCACTGGGCAGCAGTGCCGCCGAGCGAGGCTACCGGAGGACCACCGTGACGCAGATCCCCGCAGAGGCCGCCGGCGACCGGCCGGGTGTGCTGGCGATCGGCAACGCGGCGGCCGGGTCCGCTGCCGAGGAGGCGCTCGGCGAGGCGATGGTGGCGCTGCGGGAGCTCGCGGACGTCGAGCTCGTCGTCCCGGCGGACCTCGACGAGCTGCGCGCCGCCCTGGAGGTCGCCGGACGCCGTCGGGTCGTCGTCCTCGGCGGTGACGGGTCGCTGCACGCCACCGTCGGCGCGCTGGACGCGCTCGGGACGCTCGACGCCGGACCGGTCGGAGTCGTGCCGCTCGGCACCGGCAACGACCTGGCCCGGGCGATCGGCATCCCGCTGGACCCGGCGGAGGCCGCGCGCGTGGCGCTGACCGGCGTCCCGCGCCGGCTCGACCTGCTGCGCGCCGACGACGGCTCGGTCGTCGTCAACGCCGTCCACGCCGGGATCGGCGCGGAGGCCGCCCTGCGCGCCGGCGACCACAAGGGCGCCCTCGGCGCGGCGGCCTACGCCCTGGGCGCGGTGCGGGCCGGGGCGCGCGAGCGCGGGTGGCGGCTGCGGGTGACCGTGGACGGCGAGACGGTGCACGACGGCACCGAGCCGGTGATCATGGTGGCG
>JBMOMI010000623.1:0-2302 GCA_049325235.1 Actinomycetota bacterium
GAACGGGCTCGTGTCCGTGGTCGGGGTGGCCGGCGGCTACTTCTTCAACGTCGTCCTCCAGGGCGGCACGCCGGGCGCCTACCTCGCGTCGTTCACCGCGCTCGCCCAGCTCGAGGACCTGTGGGCCGGGGAGATCAAGGCGCTGGTGTTCGGGTTCATCGCCGCCATCGTGGCGTCCTACAAGGGCCTCACGGCGGGCGGCGGGCCCAAGGGGGTCGGTGACGCGGTGAACCAGAGCGTCGTCATCACGTTCATGCTCCTGTTCGTCGCCAACTTCGTCCTGACGGCCGTGTACTTCCAGGTCGTCCCGTCGAAGGTGTGACCCCGATGACGACCCCACCGCTCCTGCAGCGCGCCGCCGCGCCCGTGCGTGCCGTGGACTCCGGCCTGACCTCGCTCGGCGGGCAGCTGCGGTTCTACGTCCGCAGCATCGGCTGGGCGCCCCGCACGGTGCGCCGGTACAAGCGCGAGGTCCTGCGCCTGCTCGCGGAGGTCTCCCTCGGGACCGGGGCGCTGTCGGTGATCGGCGGCACCGTCGGCGTCATCGCGTTCCTCGCCTTCTTCACCGGCACGAACGTGGGGCTGCAGGGCTACGAGGCGCTGAGCTCCATCGGCACCGGCGCCTTCACGGGCTTCATCTCCGCGTACTTCAACACCCGCGAGATCGCGCCTCTCATCGCGGGGCTGGCCCTGGCCGCCACGGTCGGCTGCGGGTTCACGGCCCAGCTCGGTGCGATGCGCATCTCCGAGGAGGTCGACGCGCTCGAGGTGATGGGCATCCCGAGCCTGCCCTTCCTGGTGACGACCCGGATGATCGCGGGCTTCGTGGCCGTGATCCCGCTGTACGTGGTCGGGCTGCTCTCCTCGTACGCGGCTACCCGGCTCATCGTCACCGGCTACCACGGGCAGTCGAAGGGCACGTACGACCACTACTTCCACCTGTTCCTGCCTCCGGTGGACGTGCTGTGGTCGTTCGGCAAGGTGCTGGTCTTCGCCGTGGTCATCATCCTCATCCACTGCTACTACGGGTACACCGCGAGCGGCGGTCCCGCCGGCGTCGGCGTCGCCGTCGGCCGGGCGGTGCGGACGTCGATCGTGGCCATCAACGTCGTCGACTTCTTCCTCAGCCTCGCCATCTGGGGCACCACGACCACCGTCAGGATCGCGGGGTAAGGCCGTGCACCGCAGAAGCTCTCGTCCCCGGCGGCAGGCGCCCGCCCTGGCCGCGTTGTCGGACCGGGCCTACGGCATCGCGTTCGTCGTGGTGCTCGCGGTCCTCGTCGGGCTGGCGATCGCCTCGTACGCCAAGGTCTTCGTGCCGGTGGTCCGGGTGACGCTGGAGACGGACCGCGTCGGCAACCAGATGGACCCGTTGGCCGACGTGAAGATCCGTGGCGTCCTGGTCGGGGAGGTCAGGGACGTCAGCACCGACGGGGACACCGCCCGCCTCGAGCTGGCCCTCGACCCCGAGCAGGTGGAGCTCATCCCCGCCAACGTGCAGGCGCGCCTGCTGCCCAAGACCCTGTTCGGGGCCAAGTACGTCAGTCTCGTCGTCCCCGAGGAGCCCGCCGACCGGCACATCCGCGCCGGGGACGTCATCACGCAGGACCGCTCCGAGACGGCCATCGAGCTCGCCAAGGTGCTCGACGAGCTGCTGCCGCTGCTGACCACTGTGCCGCCGCAGGACCTCGCGGTGACCCTGAACGCCCTCGCCAACGTGCTCGACGGTCGCGGGGAGCGCATCGGGGAGAACCTCACCCTGGTCCACCAGTACTTCTCGCAGCTCAACCCGGCGATGCCCCTCATCCAGCAGGACATCTCGGGGCTGGCGGACCTGGCGTCGCTGTACGCCGAGGCCGCCCCGGACCTGCTGCGGATGCTCCGCAGCCAGGCGGTCACGAGCGCGACCCTGGTCGAGAAGGGCGACGTGCTCGCCTCCTTCCTCGCCGGCACAGCAGGTTTCGCCCGCACGACGGACGCCGTGCTGCGCGAGAACGAGCAGCGCATCATCCGCCTCGGCCAGGTGGGACGTCCGACGATGGAGGTGCTCGCCCGGTACTCGCCGGTCTACCCCTGCCTGACGCAGGGCATGGCGAACTGGATCCCCCGCATCGACGACGCGTTCAACAGCGAGGGGCTGCACATCACGCTCGAGGTGGTGCCGCAGCGCCCGGGCTACGCCCCCGGCGAGGAGCCCGAGTTCAACGACAGCCGCGGGCCGAGCTGCTTCGACCTGCCCTCGCCGCCCGGCAGCCAGGACAACCCGTTCGGCGGGCTCGTCGTCGACGACGGCAGTCGCGGG
>JBMOMI010000624.1:0-2292 GCA_049325235.1 Actinomycetota bacterium
ACGGCGGCGGCCACCGGGCTGTGCAGCGCCGCACGCCACCGGCGGGTGGGGGCGGCGGCAGCCGCGCGCCGGGGCTCCCGGGCGGCGCGGGACAGGCGGTTCCACGCGGCGTCCACGTCCACGGCGGGGTCGGCGTCCAGGGCCGCGGCGGTCAGTGCCGCGTCCCGGCGGACGGCCGCCAGCTCGGCCAGGCACACCGGGCAGCCGGCGACGTGCTCGCGGTCGGCGTCGGCGACGCCGGCGGGCTCGTCCACGAGCCGGCGCAGCGTGCCGTCAGTCGGATGGCGCATGATCGTTCAGCTCCTTGCGCAGGGCGGACTCGGCGCGTCGCACGGTCGTGCCGACGCTTCCGGGTGACAGGTCGAGGGCCGCGGCGACCTCGGCGTAGCTCAGACCGCTGTGCCGCAGCACGAGGGCCACGGCCTGCCGGCGGGGAAGCCGCGCCAGCGCCGCCCGCACGCGGCGGCGCTCGTCGAGCGTGACGACGGTGTCGGCGGCGTCGGGCCAGACGGCCTCGCCGCCGGTGGCCGCCTCCTCGCGGGACGCCCGGCGACGGCCGGCGCGCAGGTGGTTCAGCGCGGTGTGCGCCGAGGCGACGGACAACCAGCCCAGGGCCTCGCCGGCCGGCACCGAGGAGCGCCCGAACGCCAGGAAGACCTCCTGCGCCACGTCCTCGGCGCCGTCCCGGGAACCCAGCACCCGGGCCGCGACGGCGACGACCCGCGGGTAGGCGGCGCGGAAGACCTGCTCGAGGTCGGCTCGGACGGCCCCCCGCGGCACGGCGGCAACCAGCACGCTCCTACCGTGCCCGACGACGTCCACACCTGCAGAGCACCGCCGACGCGAAGTTTGTGACACCGGGCTTCAGCCCCGGCGGGTCCGCACCAGCTCCCGGACCCGCTCCCGCCACTGCTCCACCGTCCGCACCGGCGACTCACCCGAGGGGTCGACCACCAGCAGGCACGCCACGACGTCCGCGCCCTCGACGAGCCGGCAGCGGCCCTCGGCCAGCAGCGCACACGGGCGGCCGGCGGCGCCGCCCGGCCCCGGGCACTGCCGCACGGTGAACCCTGCCGCCTCCAGCGCGGCCGTCTCCGGCGTCGCCCACCAGCCGGGCGACTCGAGCAGCACCCGGGAGCCCTCGCTGCCCCCGGGCCAGCCGGGCATCCACGCGTCGGTGGCGACCTCCACGCACACGACGCCGTCCGCCGCCGGCTCCACGACCGCGTACCCGAGCGACTGGAGCAGGCGCAGCATCGGCACGTTGTCCGTGCGCACGACCGCGAGCAGGGACTCCACGCCACACTCACGGGCGGCCACTCGAAGGCGTTGCAGCAGAAGCCTTCCCAGCCCCTTGCCCTGGTGGGCGTCGGCGACGGTCAGGCTGAGCTCCGGCGCGCCGTCGCCGTGGACCTCGTACCGCGCCTCGGCCACGACCTGCCCGGCGGACTCCGCGAGCAGGGACACCGCGGCGCGATCGGGCGGCAGCGCGGCGATGCGTGCCAGCAGGGACGGCGCCACCGGCGCGGAGAACCGCATCCGCGCCGAATGCTCGGACAGCCCGCGGTACAGGGCCGCGATCGCGGGGACGTCCGCCTCGCCCGCGGTCCGGACGACGTAGCCGTCCGGGGCGTTCGGGAGGGCCGGCATGCCCGCATGCTCGCGGACCAGGACCTGCTGCGGGTCAGGGCCCAAGGTCCCGACTCGCGGGCCACGGGTCGCGCGACTGCATGATCACGCCTGAAGGCGCTCGCGCTGCGGGACGACGGTGTAGCGCGGGTCCTTCGCCGACTCCACGCCGCCGTGGTAGATCCCGAACCGCGTGCACACCGAGCCGGCGAGCAGCGCCAGGCCGGACGCCGCCGACAGCACGCGGCTGCGCCGCCCGACGACCGCACCGAGCGCGCCGGCGGCCGTCAGGACCCGGGCGGCGCGCAGCAGGCGGCGCGGCGTCGGCTGGTGGTACGCCTCGCTCTGCAGCCCGAGCCGGTGCTCGACCACGTGCGCCGCGGCCAGGTCCATCGCGGCGCCCGCGACGGCCAGGCGGCGGACCGGCCCGGTCTCCTCGACCGGTGCGGTGACCAGCGCCGCCCCGGCGCCGCTGGCCAGCGCGCTGCCGGCGAACACGAACGGCAGCACGCGGCCCGACTCGTGCCAGGCGGGGGCCGCGGTGTCGGCGAGCAGGACCGCGGTGTAGGTGGCCAGGTGCGGCGCGACGACCGCCGCGGAGTAGCCGCCCGCGCGCCCGAAGCCCGGCAGGACCCGCCGCAGCCGGCCCAGCGGCCCGTGCCG
>JBMOMI010000625.1:0-2292 GCA_049325235.1 Actinomycetota bacterium
GGTCCTCCTGCCCATCGTCGGGACCCACGGCCCGGACGGGGTCCTCGTCGTCGGCCTACTCGCGGGGCTGATCCTCGTGGGCCTGGGGTACGCGGGCGCGGGGCGATTCATCCGCTACGTGCCGATCCCTGTCGTCGAGGGGTTCACGGTGGGTATCGCGCTCGTGATCGCGCTGCAGCAGGTCCCCGCGGCCCTTGGCGTCACCGTCCACTCCGAACAGGTGCTGGCGCTCGCCGTGCGCGCGCTGCGTGCCTGGCTGGCCGACCCGACGTGGGTTCCGATCGTGATGACGCTGCTGGTGGCAGTCGGTGTCCTGGCCGCGGTCAGGGTCCGCCCTGCCCTTCCCGGGTCGCTGCTCGCTGTGGTCGGGGCCACCGTGGTGAACGCGGTCTTCGGCCTCGGAGCCACCCCGATCGGGCAGATCCCCTCGGGCCTCCCGATGCCTGCGCTGCCCCTCGTCCCGGCAGCGGACATCACGGCGCTGGTGCTGCCAGCGGTTGCCGTCGCCGCGCTCGCGGCCTTGGAGAGCCTGCTGTCTGCGACCGTGGCCGACGGCATGACCGTGGGTCAGCGGCACGACTCGAACCGTGAGCTGGTCGGCCAGGGTCTGGCGAACCTGAGTGCACCACTGTTCGGTGGCATTCCTGCCACGGCGGCGATCGCCCGCACGGCCGTCAACGTGCGGTCTGGGGCAGGTTCGCGCCTGGCGGCCGTCACCCATGCGCTCGTCCTGCTGGCGGTCGTCGTCGTCGCCGCTCGCTGGGTGGCCACCATTCCGTTGGCCGCCCTGGCGGGGGTTCTCGTCGCCACGGCGGTGCAGATGATCCGGGTGTCCAGCCTGGGGGCACTGCTTCGCTCGACACGCGGTGACGCGGCGGTTCTGACGATCACCGCGGTCGCGACGGTGGCTCTCGACCTGGTGACCGCCGTCCTGGTCGGCCTCGCGGTCGCCGGGTTCGTCGCCATCCGGCAGACCGCCCGGGCGGCTCGCCTGGAGGAGGTGCCCCTGGACGACGGCGACTACGCCGACGAGGAGCGGGCCATGATCGACGAGCACATCGTGTGCTATCGCATCGACGGGCCGCTCTTCTTCGCGGCAGCCCATGACTTCCTGCTCGAGCTCGCGGAGGTCGGCGACGTCCGCGTGGTGGTGCTGCGGATGTCTCGCGTGACGACGATCGATGCCACCGGGGCGCACGTGCTGGCGGACACGATCACCCGGTTGGAGAGCCGCAAGATCACCGTCCTCCTCTCCGGGGTGAAGCCCCAGCACGAGAAGGTCCTCGCCGAGCTGGGCGTGTACGACCGCCTGGCCCACGAACACCACCTCTTCGACACCACACCCCAGGCCATCGAGCACGCACGCAGCCACGCACGTGCCCAGGACGCGGTCGAGGCGTCACCCCACCTCGAGCGCGGTGGCGCGCCAGCGGCCGTCCAGCCCCTCGAGCCGGACGGCGACCGCCCGCACGCGCCCGCGGTCCAGGACCACCGCGCACGCCTCGACGACCCCGTCGGCCGGTGACGACGTCCGGACGCTGCGCACCACGGCCCGGCGGGCGGCGCCGGACACCCCGGGCTGCCCGTACCGCAGCCGGACGGCCAGCGCCGCCCGGCGCTGCAGCGCCGTGTAGACGTCGCCGGAGACCCAGCGCACGAGCTGGCTCACCGGCCGGGTGCCGGCGAGGACCTCCACCACCGCCTGGACGAGGGCTCCCGCGGTCGCGTCCGGGTCGGGCAGCTGTGCCGAGCCCGTCGGCTGCGGCGCGGCCCACCGCTCGTCGGGCTCGACCGGGGCCGTGGCCGCGGAGAACACCAGCGACAGCTCCGCCTGGCCGACAGGCACGGGCGGGCGGCGGCGCAGCTCCACCGGCGGGTACGGCTCGCTGACCGGCACGGGCAGCCGCCGCAGCGTCGCGGCGGTCACGACCCGGCCCCGGGCGGAACGAGGCGCTGACCCGGGACGATGTGGTCGGGGTCGGGCCCGATGACCGAGCTGTTGGCGTCGTACCAGCGCGGCCACTCGCCCGCGATCTCGGCGTCGGTGGCGCCCGCCGGCAGGGCCCGCGCCGCGATGTCCCAGAGCGTGTCGCCGCGCCGCACGACGACCGCCTCCTCGGCGACCGCGCGCGGCCTGGGCGGGGTGGCCAGCGGGCCGAGGTCGGCGGCGGACGTCGTGGCCACCGGGTCCGGGGGACGCGCCGGTTGCCAGCCGGGGTCGACCGCGACGGCGCTGGCCGGCCGCGGGGCCCATCCGGGATCGACCGGGACCGGGGCAGCCGCGGCCCGATC
>JBMOMI010000626.1:0-2283 GCA_049325235.1 Actinomycetota bacterium
GCGGCAGCCTGGTGGCCGCCGGAGCGGTCGTGCTGGAGGGCACCGACGTCCCGCCGCGGTCACTCGTCGCCGGCGTGCCCGCGAAGGTGCGCCGCCAGCTCACCGACGACGAGGTGGCTCGCGTGCGTCGCAACGCGCAAGGCTACGTCGAACGCCTCGCCCGCTACCGCGCCTGAGCGCGCCGACTCATCCTCGAGGACCGACCAGCCGCGACACCGTGACCGGACCGAAGGTGGTGGTGAACCCGCTGCCGCCCATCGACACCAAGCCGATCCGCTCGTCGTCCCCGAGGTCGTGAGTCCACGTCCCACCGCGCCGCCAGGTGGTCCCGTCGCGGCTCGTCCATGCCGTGAAGTGGTCCTCGCCCGGGCGACGGTCGACATGGACCCGCAGCCACGTCGTCTCACCGGCCGGACCGACGACGGTGTTGCCGTAGCGGGGGTACCCCGGGGGCTGGCCGGTGACCTCCTTCGCCCACTCGGTCTGCCGGGTCTCCCAGATCGAGGTCACACCGAGCTTGAGGTACTCGTCGTCGCCGCCGTACAGCACAAGGCCGCCCTGCACGAAGTTGTAGCAGCAGCCGTCCGCCGGCACGTCGGTCCGCACGGTTGTCTCGACGACGAAGTCGCCCTCCGGTGCCGACCGAGTCAGCACGGACGCCGTGTCGGAGTCCTCGTGGAGGTCAGCTGCCTGCGTGTCCCACTCCAGCCGACCGTCATCGGCCGAGTAGGTGCCGGCTGCCGGTTCCCGGACCCAGGTCCACTCCGACAGGTCCGCGAAGTCCTCTTGCCACAGCACCGATCCCGGCCGTGACGCCTCGAGCTCACGGGGACGGTAGCCGGTCGTCGTGCCGGGCTGGGCCGCTGGGCCGAGCTGGACGCCGTCCGAGGCCCACCGCCCCGACCGCACCGTTGGCCACCCGTCGACCCAGTCCAGAGGATCGAGCAGCACAGGGCGCTTGGTGAAGCCGACGTGGCCGTCGAAGTACGGGTCGAACCGGTCCACCGCGTGGTAGTACATCCAGTCCTGACCGTCGAAGTCCTGGACGACGTCGTGGTGCCCCAACCCGACCCACCGGTTGCCGTTCATGCTGAGCACCGGCGTGCCGCCGACGCGGCCGTCCAGGGCCGAGGCTCCGTCGGCGTCCACGAACGGCCCCTGCGGCGACCGGGACCTCAGGGCGAACACGCTGTACCCGGTCAGCGGCCCGCGGCAGCAGTCAGTCGCAGAGGCCAGCAGGTAGTACCACCCGTCGCGCCGCACGATCTGCGTGCCCTCGTAGCGGTTTCCGACGGCGATCTGGGTCTGCGTGCCGGGGCGCGTCGTGAGGCCGTCGTCGGACAGCGCACGCACGGACAGACCGCCGAAGTAGCTGCCGTAGTAGAGCCACCGTGTCCCGTCCGCGGCAGTGATCACCTCCGCGTCGAAGGTCCAGCGACGCGCGTTCGGGTCGCCACCGGGCGGGGCGTGCGGTTCGACGGCCGGGGTGTCGCTGTGGGTCCACGGTCCCGTCGGTCCAGGCGCCGTCGCGACGCCGATGGCGCTGCCGCCACCGTCGATCGTGGTGGCCGGGACCGTGTAGTAGAGGAACCAGGTGCCCTCGTGCTCGACGACCTCGGGGGCCCACAGCCCGGCGTCCGGCGCCGCCCACGACGGCCGTGCGGAGAACGCGTCGTTCACGTACTCCCATGTCGTCATGTCGAGCGACCGGAAGGTGGGGATCAGCCGGAAGTTGAGCTCGCCGTTCTCGTCGACGTCGCCCGCGCTCAGCGGATCGGTCGTGCAGTACAGGTACCAGTACCGGTCGTCACCAGTGCCTCGGTGGACGACGGGGTCGGCGCAGGACTCCACGGCCTCGCCGTCCGGGCCCCGGACGTCGAGGGGGTTGTCGTACGGCGCGCCCGTCCGGGGGGCTCCGCCGGGCACAGGTCCGGCCGACGCACCCGGGGAGATCCCGGCGAGCAGCAGCGCAAGCGCCGCGGTCATCCACAGGACTCGGGTGGTTCTCGTCGCTCTCATGCCGTGCTCCCTTCCGGAGGGCCATGCGTCAGTCGGCCTGAGGTGCCGGTTGCTCGGCAGCGGTGGGACCTCGCAGGACCGGCTCGCCGTCCTGCCACTCGATGCGGTCCAGCCACAGGGCACGGCGGCCCGTCGGGTAGCCGACCTGGCCGGCGTCCCACGCGTGGTAGGCCAACCACGTCTCCTCGCCGACGCGCACCACCGTCTGGCCTCCGGGGCCGGCCGCACGCCCCGCCGAGGCCACCCACGGCTGTGCGGAGCGGT
>JBMOMI010000627.1:0-2274 GCA_049325235.1 Actinomycetota bacterium
CCGCGGCGGCGAGCACTCTGGAGTCCCGGAGGAGCGACCGCCCCGACGGCCCGCAGGCGATCAAGGACGCGAGGAGGGCGACCGCGACGAACCAGAAGGTGAGGACTCTGGAGTGAATGGCGACGACGAGCACCAGCGGCCAGCCGATCTGGAGAACCAGTGGCAGCTCGGAGTAGCGGCACTCCCGGAGTCGAAGGAAGACGGCCACGCTGAGGGACCAGGCCGCCGCCATGGCTGACACCTCGAAGCCCTGCGGATTAACGGAGCCAGAGAAGTACACAACTGATGGCGCCGCGCCCAGTGCCACTGCGGCTCGCATCCGCCACGCCGCTGCTGAGAGCCATGGCGCGAGCGCCACACCGACGAGCAGCGCACTTAGCGCCGCGGACGCCACACGAACCCCCAGTAGGCCAATCTCGCCGGTGTCCAGAAGGAGCGGCCACCCGGTGAGCCAGTAGTAGACCGGCGGGTAGGTCCACGCAGAGGTGAAAGCCTCGACCTCCTGCTGGGTGGGCTCGATGTCCGGGACACAGGAGGCGCTCACGTCTCGGTTCATGTTCACGCAGGCAGCGGGGAAGCCGTCGAGCGACAGCGGCACCGCGACAGTTCCGCCTGCGTAGTCCTGCCCGGTCTGGACGGCGTAGGCGAACCGCCAGTGATCGGGTTCATCCGGAGACGAGCCGAGCGGCGCAGCCAGGGCGAACGCCGATGCCAGGAAGAGGAACCCAAGGATGGCTCCAACGATGCGCGATGCACCAATGAGCCAGCCCACTCCTTGGCGGCCGGCAGATGGCGCCTGGCGTGACATCTCTTCGCTTGGCCTTCCGCATCGTCGTCCGAGCACTCCACGAGCGCGCGACGACGATACCCTCACTAGCCGGTCTCAGCCGGTGGCGCTCCCCCGGACGACACCTGGCGTGGTCGTGTTGTTGCCATCCCAGTCGCCGACCACGGGCCGGTCGCTGCGGTCGCCGTAGCCGACAACGCGGTCGACTGGCCCCGGGAAGTTGCTGTACTTGAGGTAGAACACGCCCTCGCGGAAGACCCCGATCGTGGTGAAGCGCGATCCTGTCCATGCCCCCGTGATGGGGACGTCCGTCGGGTTTCCGAGCGGGATCGCCCCGTCAGCGACTCCAGACGTATTGCTGTTGGTGAGGTAGAACGTCACATTCCCAGGTCGGAACACCCCAATCGTGGTCCTGCCGTCCCCGTCCCAGTCGCCGACCACCGGCCGATCACCCCAGTTGCCGAAGCTCCTTTGAAGATCAGCCACCCCGGACGAAAGACTGTTGCGTAGATAGAAGGTGTAGTTCGACGGACGGTACACACCAGGGGTCGCTGTCCCATCTCCGTCCCAGTCACCGCACAGCGGGACATCCCCCGGCGACCCGTAGAGGAAGTCGGAGTCCGGTGGCCCGGGTCGATGGCTGAACCGGACAGCCCAGGTGCCTCCGGAGAAGACGGCGGGCGAGTCTCCACTCTTCCCATCCCAGTCACATGCCAGCGCGAACATGCCCCGACTGCCGAAGGGGAACTCCGTGTCAGCCTGAGATGCACCCAAGGTGTTCGTCGTAAACCAGCCCACCGCGTTCTGCTGAACGAGAGCCGATGCCTGACGCCGGAGTGTATCGAGGGTGCGGTAGCCGGCGTCGCCAGGGTCTTCCGTGCGCCCCACGTCGCGGTGTCCGGCCACGGTACGGACCCAGACCGTCTGACCGGCCGGGTACCGCGACGTACCGCCACCGGCGGACGTCAGTTGCGTCGAACCCTGGGGGTCGACGCCGTACATGCCCAGCTTCCAGGCGAAGACCGACTCGACGGCCCGCTGCATCGCCGCGGGAGGCTCCACGGTCGTGTACGTCCCCAGCATGGCCACGCCGAACGTGTCCTCGTTGAAACCTCCGGCGTGGGCGCCGACCACCGGCTGGTCCACACCGCCGTAGCGACCTTCGTAGATGTTGCCCCACTTGTCCACGACGAAGTTGTAGCCGAGGTCGCACCAGCCCAACGTTCTGGTGTGGTATGCGTAGTCGGCCCGCAGCTGCTGCATTGCTTGTGCCTGTGTCGCGTACGCATTGGATCCGGCCGTGGCGTGCAGGACGCCGGCCTTCAGCGTGCTGCTGTAGCCGGGACCACAGTTGCGGAGCGACTCGTCGGCCCCCCACTGCGCTCGGCTGATGATCGGCGGCGCGGTCGTGGTGGCGTCGGCTGAGGCGAGCGGGCGGCTGTCGACCCGCCCGTCAGCAGCTGACTCACCCGGGTCGACGAGAACGA
>JBMOMI010000628.1:0-2273 GCA_049325235.1 Actinomycetota bacterium
GAACGTGATGCCCTTGCCGACGAGCGCGACGTGCCGCTTGGCGCCGCGCGGCGCGTACGCCACCTTGACCAGCCGCGGCGGCCGGGACGACCCCTGTCCCACGCCGAGGATGCCGCCGTAGCCGCCGCGGGCGAGCGCCTTCTCGTCGAGCACCGTCACCTTGACGCCGGCTTCCCGGGCCTGCTCGCGCGCGGCCTCGGCGAACGCGGCCGGGTACAGGTCGACCGGCGGGCAGTTCACCAGGTCCCGCGTGGCGGCGACGGCGGCCGCCACGACGTGGGCGCGCTCGACCGCGGCCTCGAGCTGCTTGTCGCGGGCCCGTGCCGTCACCAGCTGCAGCGTCTCCACCGGCGGCTTGTGCTGCTCGGCGGTGCGCTGGCGGTAGGTGCGGTAGGCGTAGGCGCCGAGCAGGGCGCCCTCGGCCACGGCGGTGGCGTCGCGGGTGTCGTCGGCGGGCAGCGCGAGCGCGACCGAGCCGGTGCCGGCGAGCTCACGGACGGCGGCCCCCGCGGCCCGCCGCAGCGCTTCGGCGTCCGGACCGGAGCCACTGACCCGGCCGACGCCGGTGAGGACGAGCACGGCCGCGGCGACGTCCCCGCCGGCGGGCACCCGCCTCACCTCGTCGGCCTTGCCGGAGACGCCGAGAGCAGCCAGCGACGACGACAGCGTGCTGCGCAGGCCGCGGGGCAGGGCCTCGGCGCCGAGCAGGCGGGGCCCGTCCGGCGTGGCAGCGACGGCGAGCACGAGGGCGTCGGCCTTGACGGACTTGGGGTCCTTGCCGGTCAGGGTCAGGGTGGGCACGTCTGCGTCAGCTCCTCGTCGGGCGGTGGGTCGTCGCCGCGATGCTAACGAGCACCCCGCCGGTAGGTTGCCGGGCATGGCAGCGCAGAGCACGACCCGTCGAGGCCCCCTGCACGACCGCCACGTCGCGGCCGGCGCCAAGCTCGCGGACTTCGGCGGGTGGTCGATGCCGCTGGAGTACCCCGGCGGTGGGGTGCTCGCGGAGCATGCTGCCGTCCGGCAGGCCGTCGGCCTGTTCGACGTCAGCCACCTCGGCAAGGCCCTCGTGCGCGGGCCCGGCGCCGCCGACTTCGTCAACGCCTGCCTGACCAACGACCTGCGCCGCATCGCCCCCGGCAAGGCGCAGTACACGCTGTGCTGCGAGGACGCGACCGGCGGAGTCGTCGACGACCTCATCGCCTACCTGCGCTCCGACGACGAGGTGCTGCTGGTGCCGAACGCCGCGAACACCGCCGAGGTGGTCCGGCGGCTCGCCGCCGCCGCCCCGGACGGCGTCGAGGTGACCGACCGGCACACCGACTACGCCGTCCTGGCGGTGCAGGGACCCCGCAGCGACGAGGTGCTGACCGCGCTGGGCCTGCCCGCCGGCCACGAGTACATGAGCTTCATCGACACGACCTGGCGCGGTGTCCCCGTCACGGTGTGCCGCACCGGCTACACCGGTGAGCGCGGCTACGAGCTGCTGCCGCCCGCCGACGACGCCGGAGAGCTCTGGGACGCCCTGCTCGCCGAGGTGACCGGCCGCGGCGGCCTGCCGGCGGGCCTCGGCGCCCGCGACACCCTGCGGACGGAGATGGGCTACGCGCTGCACGGCCACGAGCTGTCGCTCGACATCACGCCGGTGACGGCCGGCGTGGGCTGGGCGGTCGGCTGGGACAAGCCCGCGTTCTGGGGCCGCGACGTGCTGACCCGGCAGCGGGCCGACAAGTCCGGGCCGCTGTCCCGGGGGCTGCTCGCCCTCGAGCGCGGCGTCCTGCGCGCGGACCTGCCGGTGCTCTCCGCGGACGGCGCGCCGGTCGGCCGGACGACGTCGGGCACGTTCTCGCCGACCCTCAAGCAGGGCATCGCCCTCGCCCTGCTCGACCGCGCGGTGAGCGTCGGCGACGAGGTCGCGGTCGACGTCCGGGGACGCCGCGTGCGGTGCCAGGTGGTCAGGCCGCCCTTCGTCACAGTGCAGACCGCTTAGTCAGACGCCGCGGACCGGGAAGTCCGGCGAGACGGCGTGTGCGAAGGCGGCGGCTTCCGCGCGGTTGCGCAGGCCGAGCTTGGCGAGCACGTTGCTCACGTGATGCGAGGCCGTCTTCCGGCTGATGAACAGGCGCGCCCCGATCTCGGGATTCGTGAGCCCGAGCCCGACCAGCCGAAGAACCTCCTGTTCCCGCCGCGTCAGCAGGCCGACGTCCTTCGGGCCGGTCCGGCCCTTGACCCCGAAGCGCCGCAGCAGCTCGGCGGCGGTGTCCACCTGGCGTAGA